>JAIPIT010000047.1 GCA_021734505.1 Fidelibacterota bacterium
ATACAAATACAACCAGCATCATACTGCCGTACACTCCGAGCTTAACACCATCCTGAATATCGTCAAAATCAAAAGACATATTGATGAATCCATACTGGATAACATCCCAATTGGCTATCAATGCCGTAAGACTGACTACCAGCAGTACGACAGTGATGATGCCGACGATCAGAACCGGTGTCCAGTATGCCGGTTTGCGTTTCAAATATTCTGTTTTTATTAATGTTAGAAAATGTGACATGATTACACCTAATTATTTACTTTGAGTTAAAGCAACAAAGATCTCAGACAAATTCGGCACCATGAATTTTGCGCCTTCTATTTCAACTTTGCCTTCAACCAAACCCCGTACATGTCCAAGCGTTTTTGTATAAACACTTGGATTATATTGCATCAATGTTTCTTCTTGCGCATTTGAGACTTCTATGATCTTCCAGTCTTCTTTCAATTGATCGACTGAGCGGTTGAGAAGAATCTCACCGCGATCTATGAAAATCACATCCTGAAGGATATTCTCTACTTCGGCAACCTGGTGGGTTGAAATGATAACGGTTTTTTCCTCATCGTAAAACTCACCGAGAAGGAGGTCATAAAATTCTTTTCTAAAAACGATGTCAAGGCCAAGAGTGGGTTCATCCAACAGGAGCACATCAACATCTTTTGATAAGGTCAGTAAAAGGTAAAGCTTTGTTTTCATCCCCTTAGAGAGAGTCCCGACCTTTTGATCGCACGGCAGGTCGCTTTCCGCAAATAGCCTTTTGGACTTATCCCAATTCCATGATTCGTTAACGGCAGCGGTAAAATCTATGGTTTGTTCCACTGTAAGCCTGGGATCGAGCCCGCTCACATCAGGAATAAACGCAACCCGGCCGTAAAGATCATGTTTCCATTCACTAATGGATTTGCCAAACATGGAAATAGTCCCTTCGTATCGCAGTAATCCCAACATGCATTTTAGCAGAGTCGATTTCCCGGCGCCATTCTTGCCCATCAATCCTACGATCTTGCCTTTCGGAATATCAAGATCAATGTCTTTTAGGGCGGTGATAGTCTTATATCTTTTGGTCAGATTCTTTACTTGAATATAATTTTCCATCTTCATTTCTTTTCAAAGGCAGTACATCATCGATGTACCGGCATTTTCGTCGACCTCATCGTGAATTTTTCGTTTTTTATCAAAATTTCCGCTATTTAGATCATTGTATAATTTTTCATCTTTCAGGCTTACTGTCTTGTAATAACGGACTTTGTTCAGAAACGGACAGCATCGGTTCACACCTCTCGATAAGACGGTCGTTCGGCGTGTCGTCCCCTGAGTCCCCGCAATGTCTGCTTTCTTAAAATTCTTGTTGTTCATGAGATCTTCTCTTTTGTCTGAACGGTCGCAACCGTTCATTGCATTTGCCTTTTTCGTTAACTTCTTTATTTGACCGGTTTTACAATTCGGATCGACATAGCACGTACGTATGAGATAGTGCGATTGTGGCGTTTGATAATGTTATTGTTAAACATGGTTCTTCTCCCTTTAAAATGTTTTATTTTTCGTTGAACTTACTTTCTATTAATTTGCACAGTTCGTTTTTGCTTATCCCCAGCATTTTGGCCTGTTTGATCATGTCCGGAAGAGTAACATCCTCAAAGTTAATGACCCCGGATTCTTTTAAGACATCCTGTGCAGGATCGGTGACGAAGTAACCCTTTCCGCGACGTTTTTCGAGTAAACCCTCATTGACGAGAAGCTGTGTGGCGTTTAAAATTGTCTGTGGGTTCAACCGGTATTCGGCGGACAACTGTCTGACGGAGGGGATAGCTTCTCCGCTTTTCAGTGCGCCGGACATGATCGACTCTCTGATGAGATCGGCCAGTTGGAGGTATATAGCTTTTGAACTGTCGAAGTTAATGCTCATTGTGGTTCTCTTTCTGTTTCAATTGACACCAGTATTCCAGTGTTCTACACAAGTATAACACCATTACACAAAACATGCAAGAAAAAAATGCAAGTTTTTTTACTTTTTTTTCAAAAATAAGGTTTTGCCCTTTATTTATAAGGGTTTTATACGCGATATATTTTTTGTTATTTTGGGGATTTGGGGGTGTATTGGGTGTTCTGGTAAACGAAATAATTCATGTTCGTTTAAGGTTTATGGTTTAAACATTTAATTATTCGACCCCGCCAGGGTCGGAAATAAAAGATGTAACTTTGCTATATTCTTCTTGGATCCCGCTGGGATACTCAAAATTTAGATTGGCATTGATTTTTGATCGGAACAGGACTTCGCAGGAGTCCAAGAAGAATATAGCATTCTCATCCCCCTCTAAAAAAGAACCCCGTTAAGGGGTCAATATTAAACGATAAACCTTAAACTTTAAACGTTAAACTTTAAACGTTATTAATTGGATTTTGGAATTTGTCTTTTGGCTATTTTTGTTGCAGGCTTCTCTCTCCCGCCTCCATCATCAGATCATATACCTGCTCTTTACCGGGAAAGTAATTATCAAGGTTTTGATATACAAAATCAAGCTGTTCTTGATTTATCTCGTTTGTCATTCGGATCTTTTTATAGCGATCCTTATAAAGCGGCACAGCATATTGATTATGCCTGATCTTTTTCAATTTCTTGAACGATATTTCATATGGCTTGGAATTCGATTGAATGTGACAATAGACCTTAAGATTATCAATATCGTATATGAACTGCCATTGCGTATCGTTTTGCCGTACCGTATCCAACAGGTCAAGGGCATAGCTTACCGGATCATCAATAATATTTTTATCGTTGAGCAGGTGGACACAGGAAACGAAACGCTCCGGAGATCCCTGCCGGTGCTGCACCTCCATCTCTCCCCCGTAGCCTTTGAAGAAACCGAGATATCGCATGGCTTTTACATAAGGATTATTGCTCAAAACAGGATACGGCAGTGTTTCTCCCCGGTGAACGGCAATACCATCTTCCAAACATTCGATCACCGCAATATCACCTGTTTTATCCGTGATCAGATAGTGCAGGTTCATGATATCATGTGTGATCGTAATTCTTTCAAGACTGCGGACCACATCTTCAACCGTGGCATTCATGTCCAATTGATATTGCACCCACTGGAATTCATTTAGCAGCATCTTACTTGTATCACATTGATATGATTGTCCGAACAGGCTTAATTCCTCAATAACCAGCCCGGCTTCGTTCATTCCTCCCAATGGAAATTCCTTGCCGAATTGATTGTTGGTGATACTTTTGTATTTTGCCGTCCAATGAAAGTCCGGATCGGATATTGATATTTTTGTAATACCGTCAAGATTATAACAAAGGAAACCCCGATCGATCTCCCAGTCGAGATTCTTGGCCAGATAAGGCGATCCACCGTTCAGCACAAATGAGGTACAGGCAAACAGCGGTAAACTAAGGAATAGAACGATCCAAAATAATATGTTTTTGTTATTCATATCAGAAAAAGAAGCTTGTGTTAAAACCGACCACCGGAGCATCCATGGGGAAATTATAGCCCAGGACGAATCCGATATAACTGAAGGGACTGATACTTACACCGATATCCAAACCCGGATTATGATGATATTCCCATTCCTGAGTGGTGTAAAAACCGTCATAACTCAAAATATAGGTTTCGTCAAACCAATAATGTTCGCTGACTGATATATAATTCCCGTTGCAGTAACCGGCATACAAATATAATCCGGGGAATATCCTTATCGTTGCGCCAATGCTTTGAGATGCCCAATAGTCTTTATCAATCGTAAATTGAAATTCATCTCCCGGCCAGGGTTCGTCATAGTCGGCATAATCATAAACTCCGATACCGTAGAAATTGCCATAAATGCCAATAGGTCCCAAAAGATCATAGGTCATAACATACCCTGAATAATATTCACCGGAAAAAGCATATTGGTATCCCATGGCAAAACCCTGTCCCTGTGCAGGCACTGCAAACATCAGCGCGATGCAAAGGACCGATGCCAATGTGCGGATTTTCATGTTGATCTCCTTGTATGCCAAGAAGTTGAATTGAAATTGTATTTTAAATTAATATAATGAAGAGCATTGGGCAAGAAGAAGTTCGGAATGTGGGGTGTGGGGTCTGGGGTCTGGGGTTGCACCTTAAAACTTGTAGTGTCAGAACATGGGTAACACATTAGTGTCAATACATAGGTAACACTTTTAGGTTAAAAGTTCCAGTAAAAACTAACATATTTATACCTCATTTACGGGTAATTGCAAAGCTGCTTTTAATGGTTTAAAAAGCTTTAATTCTACTTTGATATAACCAAGTAAAATATCACAAAAATAGACAGCAAGATCATCTTTTTCATATTTTAATCCAAGTTGATATCCGGCCAGGGTTTGTGATATTTTGTAGCGGGCTGACTCATATTTGATCTCACCACTTTTATAAACTCGTCTGATGAACATATCTTTAGGATAATCAACATCTTTGGAAGGTTCATGATATTTGCGGTCAGACTTGATATATATTTCTGAAGGGAATTTCATATTCAAGGATTCGTGAGGTCGTTGAGTGTTATACTTTTTTTGAAACATTTTCAGGCTTTCATGATATTCTTTCATACTCAATCGGGGGCCGATTTGCACCAGCGCTTTCAGATCTCTGTGCATTCTTTCATGTTTGCCGTTTTGATACGGCTTGGCGGGTTCGATCCGATGAATATCAATATCCAGACTCATCAACCAGTTGCTTAAAGAAGAAATACCCCGGGGTGTTAACGGATGAGAAAAAGGAGGACCATTATCACTTTTTATAACTTTAGGAAGCCCATATCGCTTAAATAGAACGGTAAGCACCTCCTTTATATGCCCTCCGTTACTTTCTGCTAAAGGAAAACAATAGAGGATAAACCGACTGTATTGGTCTGCGACCGTCAGGGGTTCGCATTTATTGTTGCTTTTGGTTTGCCAATATCCTTTAAAATCAATGGTCCAAATATCATTAGGAGCGTTCGCTTCCAGAATTATTGATTTATGTTCCAAGGGATTAGCTCGTCGTTTTTTGTAGGTCTTTGTAAAACCGCTTCGCTTTAAAATACGATTAACACTTGATAAAGATATCTCCGGTTGATGACTGCGGCTATAAAGATTATGTATTTTCTTAGGTCCGAAATCCATGAATTCTTTCTTTAATCGAATAATATTGCATATTTGGGTTTCTGTTAGCTGACGACTATGAGTGTATGGACGTTTGGACTTATCTGCCAGACCGGAATAACCCCCTTCCTTAAATCGCTTTAACCATTTGTAACCGGTTTTTGCGCTTACTCCATACCGATCGCACAGGGTTGAAATATTCATCCTTGCTCCCAGATAATCATCGATAAATGCTTGTCGGGATTCCATCACATTTTGCTCCTTCCACGGCATAAGATCTGTCTCCTTTTTCTTAAGCCGTAATTTGCAAAAGTGTTACCCATGTTCTGACATTTTTCTGTTACCTATGTTTTGAAACCGTACCCTATGGATAATTTTAAGGGAAGACCCTTCGGGGCTGACGGACGAGGGATTTTAAGTCCCTAAAATACCCATTATTTAAGCGGGTTTGAGGCAAAGTGTTGCCCAAAAACCGCCTGGTGTTTAAAAAGGCGCTTAATGCGCCCTGATGTTGAGTATTGATGCGGGTTTTACGCTGTTGTTTGATTGAAAGATGGGAATACCATGGTGAAAAGAGTATACGTATATGCACGCCTTAATTTCTTACCCCAAACTGTCCACTTTTAGCTGACGTTAAACATATAATTTTAATTATTTTATACTTAATATATAGATTATGATAATATATAAAATATTTAGATGGGATACTAATAATATTGTTGTACATCTTTGAGAAATGTATATAAATTATTAATGATCTTGAAATTATTAATTACATTTTAAACTTATGATTACATAATTATATGGTTTTCTGCCATTGGTTTCTTGCGTATTAAGATATATCTTTTATTAGTCGGTTTATTTTTGTATTTTTATTTTATAGATAATGGGATTTAATATGAGTAAAACGCTAAATCTGATCTTAGTATTATTTCTAATTATTTTTCCCTCCTGCGAGATATTCAATCCAGAATTCCCTAAAAAAGTCAGAGACATAGACGGTAATATTTATAAAACCGTTAAGATCGGTGATCAGCTTTGGATGGCCGAGAATTTAAAAGTTACTCATTATCGAAATGGAGAAGAAATTCCATATCTGCCTTCAGATTCAGCTTGGGCTCTAGATACTCTTGAAAGAAATAATACTCCTGGAGCATATTGTGCCTATGATAATAACATTAATTGCGCCGATACCTGTGGTTATCTTTATAATTGGTTTGCTGTTAATAATCCAAACGGATTGGCTCCAGAGGGATGGCATATACCTACTGATGAAGAATGGAAACAATTGGAAATGTTTATTGGAATGAGTAGAGAACATGCAGATAGTATTGGATCAAGAGGAACTAATGAGGGTAAAAAGCTCAAATCAACTAATAATTGGAAATTATGGGGCGAAGGAACAGATGAATATGGATTTAATGCTCTGCCTTGTGGATTTAGATATGTAAATTTAACTATTAGCTCTTTACATGTCACATATATAAGCAGAGGTTATTCAACTGGCTTTTGGTCTTCTACAGAAAATACTGATTTTTACAAACGAGCTTGGGGAAGAAGTTTAGATTATGGATTAAATACTATTGGAAGGGGATCTGGTCCTGAAAATTCAGGTTGTTCAGTACGATGTGTAAAAGATAGTGATTGATTATTAATTATTAGGGATTATCTTCCTCTATTAAGTAACAATTATCAACAATTCCCCAATTATACAGCGAGTTTTGTGTGATTTTGAATAGTATCCGTGCCAGTAAATTTGGTAATAATTCCAATAAAGTAGCAGTTAAGAAAAGCCCCTCTTTCGAGTGGGCTTTTGTCCAGCCTTCGTTCCCGGCAAGCGGAACTACGGCGGACGTGGAATCTCGAATCAAAGTTATTATTCAGTTCATCAACATAACTAAGGAATAAAGAAAAACCTCCTTTTCAGGAGGTTCCTTGTACCGAAGACCGGACTTGAACCGGTACGATCTAAACGATCGAGGGATTTTAAGTCCCTTGGGTACAAGAATGTTTACATGTGGAATAGATCATACGATTATGAATGTGAATATCATGGTAATAAAAGGAGAGACGGAGCGATGCTCCGTCTCTACAGCAATCATTTAAATTTATGTTTACGTACCGGTTACGAGTTTCGTAACTTTTCCATCCATGCCCGATACGATCAGTGAATTCCCGCCGACCACCGGTGTGTTCAGCAGATTACCGCCGATACGGTGTCCCCAGAGGATCTCGCCGGTTGCCGCATCTAAAGCATAGACAAATCCGAACTGCGTCGTAAAATAAAGGATCCCATCTTTCGCAACCGGAATTGACGGATCGATCTCAAAACCATAATTGACTTCTGAGCTCCAGCGTGTTTCAGGTTTATCACCTTCGGTTGATACGGCACAAACGATATCCCACATGGTCTTGGCATAAACGGTGGAGCCGTCTTCAGATATTCCTATATTCTCGCGAACCTTGAATGTATCCGAACGCCAAACGGTTTTTCCGGTCTTTATATCGATAGCGGACATCACGCGATCAGGGGCGACAATGAACACTTTTCCATGGGCATAGACCGGATGTACAACGGCAGGCGAATACAACAGTCCGCTTCTTTCACCCGTCCACATCCATTTCATATTCCCATTTTCTACATCAAGGGCATATAAATAAGTATCCCATGCCCCAAAAACAACTTTCCCTTCAGCGATCAATGGTTTGGTCTCTACATATTTTCTCATCATCATAAAATCCCAAACCAATTTACCCGTTTTAGCATTTAATGCCCGGAACATGTGGTCACTTCCGCCAAAATAAACTTTATTATCATGTACGGCAGGATGAGCAACAATAGCCGCTTTTGTTTTATATCGCCATATTTTTTCTCCGGTATCAACATTCAGACAATATAAGGCCGAGTCGGTTGATGTCACATAAACATATTTCTCATGTATTGCCGGTTCGGTAAAGATCGGTCCGCCGGTCTGGTAAGTCCAGATCTCTTTGCCCGTTTCTGATGAAAGTGCGATCACTTTGCCGGAACGATTACCGAAGATCACTTTATCGCCTGTTTGGGCAACTGCTGCCGTAATGGAATATTCGGAATCGTACGACCACGCCACTTCAATTTCAGGATATTTCGCATTGATAGCCATTTCCGGTTTTAAACCTTTATGGGAATTGGTGTATTCGAATTTTTTTAAGGGCAAAACCAGCCATGGTTCAAGGCTTTCTTTTTCTACGGGACGCCTTTCGGTCCAGGTCATGGTATCTGCTTTAATATGCACGATATTATAGCCGCCGGGACCTCCCCTGCTTAAATTTGAACGTCCCATAATACCCGGTACATCCGAATAATCATTATGCCGGTTACTGTGCCCGTGTCCGTGAAGGATAGCCTGTACATTGTAATGCTTGATGATCTCTAAAAAATCATAAGAATTTGTAACGGTATGGTCAATGGGATAGTGCGTGACAAAAAATACCGGTTGTTTCTTATGTCTCATTTTACGCAGAGATCCCTTAACATAATTCAAGTCTTCACGCGCAATGAAGCCCTCACCCATTCTCATCAGAGGGCCTTGATTGACACCTATGAACCGGTATCCGCCATATTCAACATTGAATTTATCGTCGCCGAAAAGTTTTCTGAATTTTTCGCCGCCGGATGCCGACCATTTTAATTCATGGTTACCCGGAATAATATGGTAAGGAACTTCCAGCTTACCCATAATGGCCTTTACCGTATCCAACTCCCCGGCCAGATCGTACTCCGTGGCATCGCCGGCCAGTATAACAAAATCAATACCTTCCTGTTCATTGATATCCATTACCGAATTTCTCAGATCATCAGCACCGATCGCTGTGCCAATGTGAGTATCGGCAAGAAATGCGAAAGTGATAGGCTTGGTTTCCACGCTCCCACAGGAAACAAGGGAAAGCGCGATCATGGCAATAAAAATCAAACTAAGTGTTTTTTTCATATTTCATTCCTCATAATGGAGACGCGATAAATCGCGTCTTTACACATTCATATATAACAATCCTGTCAACTCTCGACCTGTCAACATGTCCTCTCTTCGTTCGGATACCAGCCGGCAGGTTTATCAATAACGCACAATACCGGAACTTGTTTCCTTGTCGGGTAAACAGCGCCGGATAGTTGTTGTTCTGTAACTCGCAAAATCCTCCAGGGCATCTTTTGCCAGATAAGGTGTGTATAAGCCTTCTTCGTTGACGGTACTGCCTCCGGACTCAAGGAAATAAAGGTCTTCGTTGATCTCCACAAGTATACCCATATGCCCACGTTTGATAACCACATCTCCGGCTTGCATCAGTTCTATTTGTGCGTCAGTGGGGGTTGAGCCCGAAGAGATCGTCGTAATGACACGGCCGACCTTATCCATATCGGACACTTCCATACGGAAATTATTTGTAGAACCATTTCGCCCTCCCCCATCGGAAACATATGGGTCGGTTCGGCAAATATGCCTGAAACCAAACCATGAAAAAGCAGATTCTTCCAATGTGGAATCCAGGATACCCAATAAAACACCGGCTTCAAAGGGAGAGGCACCGAAACCGGAACAATCCATACCATAGCGTTCCATAGCCGTACTGTGAGACCATGAATTTTGCGGTTGATCCCGGTCGGTAATGTCTCCGCCCCAGCGATAAAAACTATTACCGAAAAAATCCATATAGCTCTCATAGATCAATAAAGTCAGGGCATTTATCGCTTGATATTTTTGAAGTTCTTTGAGCGAATCGAGATAAGGATCGATCGCCGGACGTAATACTTGTGACCAAAAGGCCGAATTATCCGTGATATATCCGCTTAGCGTATCGTCCATATCGGGTTGTGTGTAAACCGGAATAGAATCACCGATCGCGCCATCGTAAAATACGGTCTGTAGCTGCGGTGTTACTTCCGGCACGGGAATAGCCCGGGTGAAATCATCAAACGATATCCTTTTGGGTGGTGTTAAAAGAGCAAATTCCCTTTCAGGTTTTAGCGGATTAGTATCCGGATCATTTTCCCGTTCAATCTCCGGAAATATAAGATCGTTATTACATGAAAAAAGAAAGATGGCCAACAGTATCAAGATGATCTTTTTCATAAAATAATTACCCGTCCCTCGATCTCCGATCTGATAACGGGGTCCTTTTTCACTGCATTGACCAACACATCCCGGTCAACTAATCCCGTTTCCTTTAAATTATTGATCTCGGTCCCAAAATATTTTTCCGCCTGGCTGGCTGTATAATTATTCACACAGATCGTATAGACTTTTTCTGGGTCAACCTGTTCTTCTCCAACCAAAATATCAACTAAGCCAACCTTATCTTCGAGCATCATATCCATACCGGATACCTGCATCGATCGTCCCCGGGATGCCATGAAATCCATAGCGTTCATCAATTCTTCTCCGGTCCATTCAAAGGTCACCAGAGTATTGCCGAAAGGCGATATTTCCCAAATATCCCGGACAAGAATAGGTCCGCTGTCAAGCCCTTTTCGAATTCCACCATTATTCATCATAGCAATATCCGTGCCGGTCGCTTCACGAAAAGCGTCTGCGATCCAGTTGCCAAGATTAGATTCATCTCCACCCGATCTCCATGGGATCTCCAGTGTTCCGATGACTTTATCCATTTCTTCGGCAACCTGCTCTTCATACTTTTTAACAACAGCCGCTACATCTTTTGATGGTCTTAATTTCCCGGCTATAGTCTCTTCGTAATCCATATCGATCGTTGTAATATCTCCGTTTTCGACATGAAATTTCGTAATTCCAATGTATCGTCCATGATCATTTGCCTGAACGATCCAAACTCCGTTCACTTGCTCGGCTTCTCTCATGTAGGTATGACTGTGACCGCCGATGATCAGATCTATATCAGGCACGTCTTCAGCCAATTTACGATCCAATCCGATACCCATATGTGATACAACAATAAAAAGATCTATCCCCCGGGATTCCAGTGAGGAGATCAGATTTCTAGCTGTTTCGGCGGGGTCGGCGACCTCCACCCCCTCCAAATTGGACGGCAGAGTTAGTTCATTCAAATATGGAGTGGTCAAGGCGATCATGGCAAAACGGTAACCTTTCCTAAAGAATACTCTGAATTGAGGAGTCGCGCTTTCACCCGTTTTATCATCGATAAGATTCGCTGAATACATGCCGAATTTTGCAATATTCTGCCGCAGTGAATCCAGGTGTTTCCATGTATAGTCAAATTCATGGTTGCCGATCGTGAAAAAATCGGGTTTGACTGCATTCAGGATCTCGATCTGAGATGCGCCTTTCGTCACGGCACATACAGGAGATCCCTGAAAATCATCACCCGCGTGAACTCTTATGGCACCCGGAAATACGCGTTCCAAGCTGTCAAGATATGCATCCAACAAGGCGTATCCGCCCACCGTATGTTTATCTTGATTGTAGTGGGTCGGTACCCAAGAGGTGTTATGAGAATGAAAGTCATTCCAGTGAAGTATCGTGATGTCCGCCGTTGGAGACGAACAAGACGTCAACGCAACCAGAATCATGATTAAAATAGCATTGAAATATTTCATATTGTCATCCTTTTAATTATGTCTGAACCGCTCAAGAATATAATAGGTTTCACCGCTGATAGAGCTTCCGTCAGAACCACCGTAAGGTTCGGTGACAGCCGCTTTGATCTCCCAGCCATTCTTGTAAAAGATATTCAAAATATCAACTTCTGAATCAAAGCAGCGTTTTTCGCCTTTTACATTCTGCACAAAGCGGTAACGCGTTGGAGCATCCTGTCCGTAATCGACATAAGCATAGTATTTGGAACCAAATGTTTCGTGGACTTCCATTTTAATGTAATGTTGATCTATATCCGCCAAATCGTTTCCATGCACCAGGATCTGTGCCGAAGCCAGGCTGACCAAAACAAATAATGTAATGATAACCTTTTTCATATTAGTCCTCTAAAAATGCTTTGAACGCATTATACATCATCCAGATATCGGCCTTGGATGTGATCTCGAAAGGTGAATGCATGTCAAGGACCGAAACACCGGCATCAATGACGTTCATGCAATAATAAGACATGAATTTTGCGATCGTGCCGCCGCCGCCTTCATCTACCTTGCCCAATTCGGCAATTCGCCAGATAATACCGCTATCGTCAAAAAGTCTGCGTAAACGTGCAACAAACTCCGCCGAAGCTTCGTTCGAGCCGCCTTTACCGCGCACACCCGTGAATTTTGATAAGGTCAAACCGCCGTTTATATAACCTGCATTCCGAAGTTCGTGGACTTCTTTCCAATCGGGATGCACAGCGGCATTCACGTCTGCGGAAAGACATTGCGCGTTAGCCAGCATTCTGCGGACCACGCCGGATTTATCCAAGCCATGGCGAGCCAGCACATAACCCAGCACCAGTTCAGCGATCACCGTATTGGCGCCGGCTGCGCCTTCCGAACCAATCTCTTCTTTGTCAAGCAGCAGAACCAATGATGAAACTTCAGGATCTTCGGCATCGATCACAGCTTTCAGGGATGCAAAGGAACACACCCGGTCGTCCTGTCCATATCCGCCTATAAAAGCGCGATCCAGACCGACATCGCGGCTTTTGCCTGCAGGTACGATCTCAAGATCGGCAGATACAAAATCTTTTTCGGTTATACCGTAAGTATCATTCAAAAGAGATAATACGTGCAATTTTACGCGGTCTTTCAGTTCTTTATCATCATTGAAGGGCTTGCCGCCGATCAGAATATTCAGCTTCTCACCGGGGATGAATTCTTTGGCATTCTTGCCCATCTGAGCTTTACCTGCAAGATGCGGCAACAGGTCTGCGATCGTAAATACCGGATCATCTTCGTCTTCACCGATCACGATGGGATTTACCGTTCCGTCCGGAAAAGCAACCACTCCGTGCAAAGCAAGTGGACGTGAAACCCATTGATATTTTTTAATTCCCCCGTAGTAGTGTGTTTTGAACATGGCAATTTCTTCATCTTCATACAAAGGATATTGCTTCAGATCCAAACGGGGAGAATCTATATGGGCCACTAAAATGCGAAGGTTTTTTTCGATCGGGGCTTTGCCCTGGCGGAAGATCGCAACCGCACGGCCGTAATGATTATAATATATATTTTTTGTATCATTGGTCTTGCGGATATCGACATAACCCGCTTTTTCCAGGATCTCGATCGCGGTGTCCACCGATTCTCTTTCGGTCTTTCCGAAATCAAGGAATGAACGATATTCATTCATATATGATTCAAGCGGTCTCATCTGGGTTTCCGGAATGTGGTCCCAGGCATTTTCACGCTCTAAGAACAGTGCTTTTTTTAGATCTTTGGGATCCGATTTTTTTCCTAACATATGTTTACTCCTTATTTTCAGCACTAAATATAGGACTTTAAGAATAAAACTGAAATGAAAAAGAACAGGGCGGACACATAGGTCCGCCCTTGCAATCAAAATTTATTATTTTTTTCACCAGTCACTAGTGGTTATTGGCAATATGAAAGTGCACCCCCTTAAGGGAGTTGCATGGAGACAAGAAGATGCCTAAATTTCGATAAAATATTTTATCAAGTTGAAGAGAAAAGTCATGATCAAAAAAAACTCATTGTTCGTAGATACCAGGTTCATCAAATGTACTTTGAAGGAGGTATGAGCAAGAACAAGATTGTCAGAGAAACGGGAATGAGCAATCATTTTGTGATCAAATGGACACAATCTGTGGAGCAGGATATGACAGAAGACCATCGCGGTAGAAAGCGCGGAGACCGTCAAAAGTGGACAAAACAGACCGAGGACCGGATCCTGAAACTCCATCAAGAATTAAGTGCATCCGACAAAGAATTTTTCACTGGAGCTACCGCAATATCTCAGACATGGCAACAGCGATATGATGACGATCCGCCCCCCTTGCGGACCATTGGCCAGATCATGAAGGATCTGGGTCTGCCATCCCGCCCGCGGGGCAGAAGCAAAGGAGCCGCCAAATACCTGCGATATCCTGAGACGACGCTTTACGGAGGGTATCTGGGCGATCGAGTGATGGAAGCGGACTTTATCCAGCGCCGCTACCTTCAGGGAAGCGGACAGCCTCTTCACTTTGTGGGATTTTCGGCGAAGCAAGATCCGAAGTTTAGGAATTACAGGCGGATAGAAGATTTGACGGTTGATAATTTTTTACAGGCTTGTGATGAATTTTTAACTCTGTTTGACAAGCCTGATGCTTTAAAACTGGATAATGCGTCCACCTTTATTGGCAGCGTATCTGGTAAACGTACCCTAAGCCGTGTGATGCTGTATTTGCTTAAGCGCAAGATCATCCCGGTCTTTTCAGTGCCCAGAAAACCCTTTAGCCAGGGCTCCATTGAAGGGAATAACAGTGTTTTTTCACGCTTCTTCTGGAATCGCCGACACTTTGAAGATCTGGAGGATCTTGACCGTCAGCTCGGATGGTTTAACGCAGCTTCATTGCGTTACAGCGGATATAAAAAACCGGAGCCAAATGATGCAGTGAAAGAATTTATCCCTAAGGTCTGTTTCCTACGCCAGATCCGTGAAAGTGAAACCCATCCCGGCCACGGAATGATCGATGTGGTAAACGAAGAAATCCTCCTTCCATCGGAATGGATCAATTTTTTTGTTTTTGCCGAATGGGATTTGAAAGCAGAAAAACTAACTGTGAATCTGGAGGAAGATACATCCTTAAAAATACTAAAACATATTGATTTTAAAATAAATAAAACCACTTTGAATAAATTAAATCAGGGGGGTGAACTTTTATCTTGCATATAACCA
>JAIPIT010000001.1 GCA_021734505.1 Fidelibacterota bacterium
GTAAACGAATATCAGAATTAACGGCATAAAGACCGCCGCCATATTGGGAGACCGATGCAGGTTTGGAAAGTTGGGAAGAAAGCGAATCAGAGTGGGCAATATTATTTTTAATAGTTGTATAGAAACCAATTAGTTTTGAATTATTTTCAGTATAAAGACCGCCACCAGAAGATGCGACATTATTTTCAATCAACACATTTGCCAAAGTCGCTGTGGTTGAAGATAACGCGATAGCTCCACCGAAATAAGCGGCATTATTATTAAAAGCAACATGATCTAAATTAAGTGTTGAATTGGATGCATAAAGGGCGCCACCGGCATAATCAGCGCGATTATTTTCAAATTTTATATTTTCAAGATCAACATCAGAGCCTTCAACATAAAGCGCACCACCAAAAGTATAATTATTGTAAAAGTAACGCCCGCTTCCGTTTCTAAGGCTGAGGCCGGAAATTTTCAGTAAATCAATGTCTCTTGCCAAGATCACCGGAGCGGTAATTCCGGTATCGGGAAGGAGAATGACCGAATCCACATATGAACTATCCCCATTTAGTAAATAAGGGGATGAAATGGTCAAAGATTTATTTTCTATTTCCACACAAGCAGGATATGTGCCGGGAAGCAATAATAAGGTATCGGAAGAAAGTGCATAATCGACGGCAATTTGAAGAGATGCGAATGGATGATCGGAACTTCCATTACCCCAAACATCATGCCCATTTTTACTGATCCAAAAATGATGTGCATCATTTAGAAGCATATAGCGAGACGACTCAAAGGCACCCATATCGGGCGGCGCCCAATCAGGGCTAGGTCTTGCATTTCCCAAAATATCAAAACGGGGAATACCGCTCGTATCGGGATTTGCTGCAGAAATACAAGGAGAAACAGCCAATAATGCGGGATAAGTAATGGTAGAATCGATCTTGGGATTTATGGAGATATTGCCTGTTCCCGGATAATCACCCGGTACGGCAGAATAGCTAACGTCACACTGTGCGATATCAACCGGTGGCGCAAACTCAAGAATAGAATTTGAAATTAGGACATAAGACAAACTTAGACCCCAAGCAGAAGCAAAAGAATTATTGTAAGAAGTAATAAAATTGAACTCGGCAGTTGAGGAATTAATATCGTAAGCGTTGGAAAAACAAACATTATTATAAACAGCCAAATTTCTTGCCGATAGATCTGAAGATTGGTCCATGGTTAAAAGAGAAGCCGACTCATTATTTTTCCAAATGGAATTTTCAACACGAAGAATTGAATTTACAAGAGAGATAACAGTCGAATCCCCCGAAGAAAAATTGTAATGTGAAGTATTCGTATCTAAAACAACGGCATTATATAGGGCAAGACAATTGCCCTTAAAATAAACACCGTGAAGGATCACGTTTTCCGAATTTTCGATCAACACACCGCCACCGTTCAATGTACCATTTTGATCTAAAAGAAAACCTTTGACCATAGAGCTATCCGCATTGCTGATCTTTAATAATAGTCGCGTACTTGTCGTGTCATATAATGCTACGCCCGACAAAATATTATATGTTGCGGGATTGTTTATATAACTTTTAGAAAGAAGAGCAATTTTTTTACCGAGGATCTCAACGGGGCCCTTATTTTGATATGGATTGGAAACCAGAACCGTATCACCGTGTTGAGCCGTATCGATGGCCGCCTGAATTGTACTTATACTATCGGGAACGCACCAAGTTGTAGCGAAAGCATTAACGCCTATAAAAAGAAACAATAAAACATTACGAAAGATAGTCATGTAAAACTTTAATTTATGTTAATTTGTCAGCTGAGTAAATCAACCCGGCCAAAAACAGCATTCATTTCGATCGCTACGGTTTTGGAAAAACCGATTTCGGGGACATTTGTTCGCCTATCGTCTACCTTGCCAAAAATCGGACCACCATGCTTAACTATTTTCCAGTCGGCAGGCACCATCAAGCTTACATTCCCGAAGACCGCTGTTACCTCAATGTAAACGTTATCTTTTGGATTTGCCTGACGAAGATCCAGATCAAGATTACCAAACACTGCAGTTCCATGACCGCCGACAAGCGCTTCATCACGGATGGTCTCACGCCGGGAATTAAAAATCGTGTTGATATTAAAAACATGATCGGAATTAGTTGATTGATAAGTTTCGGAAGAATCCGGTTCACCGGTTTTTTTATCATAATGAGCAGATCGTTTTCTTGGCCAGACCATAACCCCCACCATTACGAGCATTGCCGGCCAGATAAGCTCGGAAATATCGTAAACACCATGGGCGTGTAAAAGAAAGATAGCGCCAAGAAAAATAAGGAAAATACCACCACCCCAGGATCCGCCGGGCGCAAAGATCGTGATTAATCCGATCAGGACCAGAATCAGGGGCCACCACTCAACAAAAAGATCGTCAATTTGCCACCAACCAAGATTATTGCCCAATGCAATAAGCCCAAAAGCTACAAATACCAATGCGAGGACAATACGAAAAATGTTATGCCGACTCGGGCGCTTCTCCATTTTATACCTCCATTATCTTTTGAATAAAATACTTATGAATGCGAGGATCTGGTGTTAGCTCCGGATGAAAGCTCGCGCCGAGGTAAAGATCGGATTCGACCAAAACCGGCATGTCTTCACACCGCGCCAACACTCTGATATCTTTTCCAATATTTTCAATCCTTGGCGCTCTGATAAACACGGCATGAAAGGGATTGCCGGGATCAAATTCAAGATTGAGATTATCAACAAAAGAATCTTTTTGCGATCCGTAGGCATTACGGGTAACACTAACATCCATTAATTCAAATTGGTGAACACGATTATCCTCAATCCCCTTTCCAAGAAGGATCAAACCTGCGCAAGTACCAAAAACAGGCCTTTTCTTTGCAAAAGCCAATATATCTTCATAGCCGATACGGAACCCCATCATTTTGGTCATGGTCGTTGATTCGCCCCCGGGGAGAATCAAACCATCAATATGAGTAAGCTGTTCCCGGTATTTGATGATTTCTGCTTTTGCGCCTGCAAGTGAAACAGAAAGTGCATGTTTCTCATATGCGCCCTGGATTCCAAGGACACCAATATTCAAATCAGACATTTGCTCTCCGGCTTTTACCAACCGCGTTTTGCCATTTTTTCATTTTCGTCTAAGGCGACAGCAGAAATGCCCACCATAGCGTCTTTCAAACCCTTTGAGACTTCTGCCAAAACAGCAGGATCCAGGTAATGGGTAATAGCCTTTACAATTGCCTCGGCGCGAGGCCTCGGATCATCTGATTTAAAAATACCAGAACCAACAAAGACGGCCTCGGCACCCAGTTGCATCATAAGAGATGCATCGGCGGGCGTAGCAATACCTCCGGCTGCAAAGTTGGGAACAGGCAATTTGCCATTTTGTGCAACCCATTCCACTATAGCGAAAGGAGCACCAAGAATTTTAGCGGCTGCCATAAGTTCTGTTTTATCTAAAGTAGTTAATCGTCTTATTTCAGCGGTAACGCTACGCATATGCCGGACAGCTTCAACAATATCACCGGTACCGGGCTCACCTTTTGTGCGGATCATTGCGGCACCTTCGCCAATGCGGCGAAGGGCTTCTCCAAGATTCCGGCAACCACAAACAAAGGGAACATTGAAATCTTGTTTCCAAATATGATTTTCTTCATCAGCGGGTGTTAAAACTTCAGATTCATCTATAAAATCAACTCCGATCTCCTGAAGGATCTGGGCTTCGGCGAAGTGGCCGATACGACATTTTGCCATCACGGGTATAGAGACGGCTTCTTTGATCTTGAGGATCATTTCAGGATTACTCATTCGGGAAATACCGCCATGAGCACGAATATCCGCGGGAATACGTTCAAGGGCCATGACCGACGATGCACCGGCATCTTCAGCGATCTTTGCCTGGTCTACATTCGTTACATCCATAATAACGCCGCCCTTTAGCATTTCAGCAAGACCGACCTTTACCTCAAAAGTACCTTTTTTCATTTCTTTTTATCTCCGTTTAATAATTTTATATAAGTGACTATTTCTTCTATCAGTTTTACGGGTGTACTGGCGCCGGCGGTAATGCCCAGCGAAGCACAACCCTTAAGCCAGGCAGGGTTGATCTCTTCCTTGCCGGCCACCATATACGTGTGATCGTTCAAAGAGCGAGAAACTTCGAATAGGCGTTTGGAGTTTGCTGAAGCGGGGTCGCCTATTACAATAACACAATCGTTGTTTTTTGCAAGTGAAAGTATTTCAGTTTGATTTCTGCGGGTAGGTTCACATATCGTATTAATGATACGGCAATCGCGGGACCTTGTCAATAAAAGCGGTAAGATATGTTGAACATTTTCGATCCGCTGAGTACTTTGAATCACAACACCGGTTCTTTGCTTTAATTTACACAGATCTATATCCTCAGGTGATTCAATAATACAGGGGTCGTGCAGACGAGAAACAATACCAATTACTTCATCATGTTCACGGTCGCCGATTACAACAACCTGACGCCCTTCGTCTTCCAGCTCGCGAGCATATTTATGTATTTCGCGAACCAGCGGACAAGTGCCATCAATAATATTCAAGCCCATTTCTTTTGCTTTATGCATTAGCTTAACATCTGTTCCGTGAGCACGAAGGAGCAAGGGCATATTTCCAACCTTATCAAGAGAGTCGACAAAAACAAGGCCTTCGGCTTCCAATTCGTCCATGACAACTTTATTATGAACAAGATCACCCAGAACGGCAACCCCCCTCTCTTTTTTCAGGGTATCATAAGCAAGCTGAACGGCATTTTTTACACCGGTACAGAACCCGCAATTTTGAGCGATCTCAATTTTCATTAAAGGTCTCTTTAACTTGTTTTTTCATAGCTTCAATAACCTCCGGGCATATATCATCCATCGGTCGTTCACTAACAATGCCACTGGCGTGTTTGTGTCCGCCGCCCCCAAAACTACGGGCAATGGCATTAGTTGCAACCGTGCCCTTGGAACGGAAATTTATACGCGTTGAACCGTCTAAACGTTCCTTGAACATAATGGCAACCTCAACTCCGTTTATCATGCGCATAAAATCGGTTATTCCTTCCGTATCCATATCGCCGGCGTCATTATCAACCAGCATCTTTCTTGTTATAAGGAACCAAACGATCTTCCCGTCATCCGAAAACTGAAGATTATTCATGATTGACGAGAAGAGACGAACACCCGAACGGGAAATATTGCCAAAAAGATCAATATAAGTACGATAGACATTGATATCATATTGCATCAGCTCAGAAACCACCCGGTGTGAGTGTTTTGTGGTATTGCCGAAACGAAAATTCCCCGTATCGCCCGCAATGGCGGTATATAAGGCAGTTGCGATTAGTTGATCCATGTGCTGCGGATAGCAGTATTGAATAAATTCATACATTAATTTGCCGACCGAACAATCTTTGTCGTTCACTATTTCCTGTAAATATAAGGGATTGTTTTCTTTGGGATGATGATCTATAGAAATAATAGGACGTTTTGTATCAACGGCATCATGCCCAAGCTGACCTATCCGCAAAAATGAGCCCGCGTCCAACACAAAAAGCATATCCACTCTTGATAAAATGGTTTGATGAAGAGATGGAACATAGCGCTGACAAAGCTGTTTCGGATCCATGAATTTCAGGCTTTCGGGGGTAGGGGAAATATTAAAAATAAAAACTTCCTTGCCCAGTTTTTTCAGAATATGATAAAGAGCGAGCTCAGAACCCAAACCATCGGCGTCGGGGTTTTGGTGGGTGGTAATAACAAAGGAAGACGCGAATTGTATGCGTTGTTCCAGTTCTTTCCATTGTCGGTTCATATTTCCATCACTTGCCATTTTCTATAGACTCCTAAATAGCAGGTATTTTACACAAAAAAAAGTATAAAGGCAAACCTGTTCTATGAAGCTTTATACGTTTGAGAAAGGTAAAAGAGAAAGGAAACACAAAAAAGAGGCAATATATAATATTCAAATAACTAATTGGGAAAAATAAACATGACATATCAATCCCCGTTCTGTTCTATTTCACATAGCGGGTTATTAATAGCTTTTCCATCAAAAAGGTTGGGCCATCCCGGATATGAAATTTTGTGAGGCAAATCACACAATAAAAATCACACTTCACAGAACACAAAAAACAGCTTAAATTCCCAACCATGGGGACGATATATCGCACATCATTTACACCCTATTTAGAATTGTTTGAGCCCCGATCGGTCTACATTTCTGAATTAAGACTTCAACATGCCTGGAAAAACTCACTTTGGAAGCAAACTCGCTATGATACAAAAGGAAGAAAGCTCCGCATTTTAAGCCCGGGTCGCCATAATCATAGCGATGGTCCGGACTTTTTGGACGCTCGGATCATGTTGGATGAAAAATTATTAAGCGGAGATATTGAGCTTCATCATCGGCCGTCTGATTGGTATGCCCACGACCACCACATTGATCACGCTTACGATCATTGCATATTACATATCGTTTTTCATGAACCGCGAAGTTCTGCTGATGCACGGTGCGCGGCGAGAAATGTTTTGCCAACCTGCTATATTTCGCTTGAAGAAGTACTGGACATGAAGCCGCCCGGCTCATGCCGTATTTTTTCACCAAACAAAGAAAATTATTTTGATCTATTATATAAACAAGGGTGGACACGGGTAAATAAAAAAGTACGTTATTTCTACGATAATCGACTGCGTTTTCCGAGCGATGTCATGTTATATTGGGGTCTATTCAAAGCCTGCGGATACCGCTATAATGAAGAAAATATGATCAAATTATTTGTCCGATTTCCGTGGGCGGCATATTGTGACGGGCTTTTGGACAGACAGGACATTATTCCCATACTTAACGAGCTTGGGGGATTTTCCGCAAAAAAATCCAACGAAATCCGATGGACACGCTCCCGAACGCGACCGGTGCACTTTCCCGAAAACCGGGTTGACTGGCTTGGAAGATTAATGACGCTATACTATCGCGCATCTCTATCCGGCATCCTTTATGAAACCTGTCGGCAAAAAGGCAATATTAATGAAATAAAATTTATCCTCTATAATTCTACAACGATTTCACCACCCGGAACGTTCTTGCAAAAAGAAATACTTCTTAATACGATTTTACCTCTTATGGAGGCGATGAGAAAAGAAAATGGCGACAAAGAGCCCCTTTATTCATTAATAAGAGATAAGATAGAAAACAGCCAAACACCGATTGTTTATGGGGTGGTCAAACGTTTTCATGATCAACACGATATAGAGGAAAAAGATAAACGACAACGGAATTGGCTGATCTCCCAAGGTGTTTTAAACATTCACGATCAATATTGCTCGCAGGGAATGCAAATAAATTGTCCAATATGTCTTATGGACGAGGCGAAGAAGGTTGCGTCGAAATAAATTTTTCATAGTTTCATTTATCAAATCATTGTACATTTAACGATATGAAAGATATATATACTACCAAAGAGTGGGCAGCACTGAAAGAACGCGTTAGGGAGCGGAAACAAGAAGGACAAAAATTGGTTTTCACCAACGGATGTTTTGATGTTATACACCCCGGCCATGAAGCGCTTCTTGCATTTGCGCGCAAACAGGGCGGTATATGTGTACTGGGCATGAATAGCGACTCAAGCGTAAAAAAACTAAAAGGAGCGGACCGCCCGGTGAATTCAGAAGAAAAACGCGCACAGGATCTTTTAAAGACAGGATATGTGGACGCGATTGTGATCTTTGATGAAGATACGCCACAGGAGCTCGTTGATTTTTTAGAGCCGGAAATTCTGATCAAGGGTGATGATTATCGCTTTGAAACCATTGTTGGGGCACCGGAAGTTTTAGCGCGGGGCGGAAAAGTATTGGTTTTCAAAAAGGTCCCGGGTTATTCAACCACAGAGATATTACACAAAGAGAAAATAAATATTGAAACAAATAGAGGATAAAGGTGTTTGGTCTATGATGAAACAATATATAAAACCCTACATTCTTGTTGGCATGCTTTTTCTGATCGGAAACACCACATTGCTTTCGGCCGAGAATATTCTAAAGATATTAGAAGGCTATGGAAGAGATTCAATAGCCACGTTTTCCACCCAGAGCGCTCAGGCAGAAGCAGCTAAAGTATTTAATTTAATTCTTGAGCCGGATGGCAAAGTAACCGTTGAAAAAGCCGAACAATATTTGGTAAACATGAAATCTTCTGCTATGAAAGCGTATCTTTCCGTGATGCTGGCGGACTATGCTTTTGTCAACAATGCCTATGACAGCGGCTTACGTTATCTCAAGCGCGCCGTGGAAGAACACGACCCGATCCGGAATGACAGCTATTATCGAATGGTTTTAGATAGGGCGCAGAAAAGCATTGCCGAATCTTCCGGTAAAAACGACGAAAATAAAGCCAGTATTCTTTCGGGAAGCAATCCAACGGCGATAAAAAAAGAACCGTTAATTGAAAATGTAAAACTCGACACAAACCCTGAGCCACAAGTTGTAATAGTTGCCCCGGAACCTTCAAAAGAAGAGTTAATTCCGGTGCCCGAAAAAGCCATCAATTTCAGGATCCAAGTCGGTGCTTTTTCTATTCAAGAAAATGCAAATAAGAAAAAAAAATATTTTGAAGAGGGCGGTTATCCCGTTGAAATAAATACCAGAGAGATCACAGCGGGATATTTATATATCGTTCGCGTTGGCGCTTATGAATCTTACGATGAAGCCAAAAAAGCCCTGGTAGAACTAAAATCAAAATATCCATCAGAAGACGGGATCGTTATAAAGGTAGCTGAAAAATGAGAAGATTTCGCTCATTTCTTATGCTTATCTTTCTCTTTGCGGGAATGCTTTATGCCGTAGTGGGAGACTGGGTTTCTTATGGTTCGCAATTAACACTCAAAGACATACATATTTCCGGTAGCACTCTCCGCGCTGCATCACATGGCGGGATAGTGGTCTTTGATACTCAAAATGAAAGTTTTAACACAGAAAGCAACAACGACTATCTTAAACATATCGACATACTTCGGTATTTTGTGAATGAAGATGAAAGCGAATGGTATTCCTATACTTCCAGTATAAATGGAATAAGTTATCGTTCGGCGAACGGAAATGGCGACTACTTTGATTTTGAATTTACTAACGCAATTGCATTTACCGGAAACGAAGAAAATGTGCTTGTTATCTACATGAATGATTTTACTCCCGAAGTCGCCCATTTTGTAAAAAACAATAATAGGTATATATTTCAGGATACTTACAATCAATTTCCCGAGAACCCTCAAGCTATTTACGATATTGAGCTTGTTGAAGACAGTATTTTTTTAGCGACAGATAAAGGGTTGATCAAAGCATGGCTGAACCATGCTAATCTAAAGCCCGAAAGCGCATGGACCTCGGTGATGCTGGACAGTAGTTCAATTATACAATGTTTGGGCATCATGGGGGATAGTCTATTCTTTGTAAACGAAAAGGAAGATCTATACAGCTATTATGAAGGTGGGGAATACAAGATATTTGATTGCAGCGGGCCAAGTCTTTCATTTTATCGGCATAACAATGATCTTTATTATGCCACAGAAAACATCATATACAATGCGCTCAGTGGTGAAATTATTTATACTTCCGATAAA
Source organism: Fidelibacterota bacterium (assembly GCA_021734505.1). Lineage (GTDB taxonomy): Bacteria > Fidelibacterota > Fidelibacteria > Fidelibacterales > Fidelibacteraceae > M50B103. Next base: position 9,638 of record JAIPIT010000001.1, read on the forward strand.
AAATTAAGCGGTTTCACATTAAACAATGATACACTATGGATATCGGAAGAGAACAATGGATTAACACGTATTTTACTCAGTGACGCCAGATCCAAACAATTCAGACCCAATACCCCACTATACTTAAGAGCCAATTCTCTCGCAATTACGGCAGATCAAAAAGTGGCGGTATGTGGCTTAAGCGGAATTTCCATTCTTGATAAGAACAGTTGGCATAGTTTAGTATTTTCTCCCTATGAAGAGGTTTTGCACAGTGAGCGCCAGGCGGATAGATTTTCAGCCGACACATTAAACATATCCTACAGGATTGGCGGACAAACGACTGTTTATGACGCCATGATTTCCTCAAACGGAGAACTTTTCTGTTCGATCACTGACATTACCGCCCTTCCCATTAGCGGACAAAATCCGGCAACAGAAGGCCCCGGTGCCTTACAGCGCATTGACTTGAATGATGTTTCCCAATATACCGTATATGATACAGTTGATGGAACTATTAAGGGAACAGAAGAACTCGGCGGAGACCCATATTATTTAAAAATGCACGGTCTTGCCGAAGATATTTACAATAATATTTGGGCACTGAATGTTCATACTATCGACGCGCACCCCTTGCTTAAAATAAGACCAAACGGAGAGATACAAAAAATTTCCGTTGAGGAGTCCGGCAATACCCTGCAAATTCTTGCGAGAGAAATGGTTTTTGACGACCATGGCAGATTATGGATCGCCAATGAGGCGCGTCAATCCGATATTCCCAGAACAACGGGCGGGATAACGGTTTATGACCAGAATACCGGAGTGTGGGCGTTGATCACAACTTCTGACGGCTTGATAAGTAATGATGTATATTCCATTGATCTTGACCCTCTCACGGGAAATATATGGGTTGCTACGGCTTCGGGCGTACAAATGATCCGAACCCCGACATCTTTTACAAATGATACGGAATTTAGTTTAAATCCGGCCATTGATGGTCTAAGCGGAATAGTTCCGGTGAAAATTAGAATTGACCCCAAGGGCAATAAATGGATATTAACCCAAAGTCAAGGGGTTCAGATCTATCTTACAAGCAATCGCTGGTTTGATGACGGAAACGGTTTGACAACAGAAAACTCAGCACTGCTTGATGATGTGGTCTACGATCTTGTTTTTGATGCCAAGAACGGTTACGCATATTTGCTTACTGCTTCGGGATTAAGCCGGTATGAGATCGCCTGGACCGAAGAACGAACATCCATGGATGAAGTAATTATATTTCCCCAGCCCTTTCATCCGGGTCTTGATCCCTATCTTGCAATTGACGGTATAGCGGAACAAAGCCAAGTTAGAATAACAACATTGAGCGGTAGGGTTGTTCGGCAATTTACCGCAGATGCCGAAGAAAATATGGGCAAACAGATCGTTTGGGATGGGATCTTGCCCAACGGCGAATTTATCCCGCGGGGAGTTTACCTTGTCTTTATTACAAATATCGACGGACTAAAAGCCACCACCAAGTTTGCTGTTGAATGATCCCCAGAACGCAATTTATTTAATAAATTTACAAAAAAGCGCTGTTTTCAGTTTTTATTCTTATGACATACTTTTGCCTTTATATTTTTGCCTTTATACTTTTCTTTACCTAAATTTATTTGTTGTACATGTTTTGAAACGCAAACAAGGAAGATCATGGACTCTAAAACGATAAGAAAACAATTTATTGAATATTTCGAAAAGACCCTGGGGCATACGGTAGTTCCCTCTGCCTCGGTTATCCCCCAGAACGATCCGACACTTTTGTTCACAAATGCCGGAATGAACCAGTTTAAAGCATATTTTCTTGGCGAAACAAAGGCACCTTTCAAACGTGCGGTAAATTCGCAAAAATGTATTCGTGTTAGCGGAAAACACAACGACCTGGAGGCGGTAGGCCGCGATCACTACCATCACACTTTTTTTGAAATGCTGGGCAGTTGGAGCTTTGGCGATTATTACAAAAAAGAAGCCATAATCTGGGCCTGGACGCTGTTTACTGAAATATGGGAACTGGATCCCAAAAGATTATATGCAACCGTATATACGGAAGATGACGAAGCATATCAGATATGGAAAAACATCCCCAATCTGGATGTGTCACATTTATTGAGATCAGGAGAAAAAGATAATTTTTGGTCCATGGGAGAAACCGGCCCCTGTGGCCCCTGTTCCGAGATACATTATTATAGTGGTGAAAATATTGATGATCAGGACCCCTTAAAAATCAATGCGGACGATCCCGAGTACATGGAATTGTGGAATTTAGTTTTTATACAATATAATCGCGATGAAAACGGTGATTTGCATTCCCTTGGGCAAAAGTACATTGATACGGGAGCAGGTTTTGAAAGAATTGTAGCGGTCATGAATGAAAAAACCAGCAATTACGATACGGACTTATTTAAGCCGATCATTGAACAGATCGAAACGATCTCTGATATTGCTTATGATCAGGGCGAAGCCGGGATGCCGCATCGAGTGATCGCGGACCATATTCGAATGCTGTCTGCCGCCATTGCCGATGGCGCAATCCCCGGAAACGAGGGACGCGCTTATGTTTTGCGTAGAATTTTACGACGCGCCGCCCGATTTGGTCGTGAATTGAATTTAAAAGAACCATTTTTATATCGTTTGGTACCGGCGGTGGCCCATGTTCTTGGCGAGGTTTATCCAGAGATCAAGAATCAGCGTGAACATATACAGCGCATTATCCGGGCCGAAGAAGAATCTTTTGGCAATACCCTAGACAAAGGACTGGATCTTTTTGACCAGATCGCAAGACAGGCTAAAAAGGCCACAGAGAAAACACTGAACAGTGAAGATGTTTTTAAGCTTTACGACACCTTTGGCTTTCCCGTAGACCTGACGCGACTTCTTGCCGAAGAGAAAGACCTGTTTGTCAATGAAGAAGAAGTGAATTTACTTATGGAGGCACAGCGTGAACGCGCCAGGGCCGCCGGTAAATTCTCCATAAAGAGTTCAGAAAATCTAAAATGGATCGTTTTGGAAAAAGATAAAATCTCCACATTTGCCGGTTACGATACTTATACAACGGAATCGCTGTTGCTGAAATATGCCGTAGACGATTCACATACTTATTTTGTCTTTGATACAACGCCTTTTTACGCCGAATCCGGCGGACAGGTTGGCGACAAGGGGCACCTTATTCTGCATAAACACAGCATTAAAACCGATGCCAGAACGAACATAATAGACACCAAAAAGATCGGTGACGATATAGTTCATATTGTTGAAGGTTCTGTTCTGGAAGGAAACGTCAAACCCATCACGGCAACCCTGGAAGTACAACAAAGTATCCGGCGCGATACCGCCCGCAACCACACGGCAACCCATTTGCTTCATGCCGAATTGCGCGCTGTGTTGGGTGATCATGTTCATCAAGCCGGGTCTTATGTCGGCCCCGACCGCTTGAGATTCGATTTTACTCACTTTGAAAAAGTATCGACAGAACAGCAAATAGATATTCAACAACGCATTAATACACGCATCATGCAAAACCTCTCCGTTGATACGGAAGTCAAACCCTATGCCGAAGCACTGCGTGACGGTGCGCAAGCACTGTTCGGTGAAAAATACGGTGACGAAGTCCGCGTGGTAACGGTAAAAGGTGCATCTCAGGAGCTTTGCGGCGGAACCCATGTGAGCCGAAGCGGTGATATCGGGCTATTTATTATTATCAGTGAAAGTTCGGTTGCCTCGGGCGTAAGGCGAATTGAAGCCATTACCGGGGTCGCTGCATTGGATGTTCTAAAAGTCCAGCAAACCGTTCTTGCCGGTTTACGCGAGGCACTTAAATACCCGGAAAATGAGATCCTTGAAAAGGTGACCAGCATGAATGTTCATGTCCGAAATCTTGAAAAAGAGAACAGCGAGTTAAAAAGCAAATTACTGATATTGGATATTGATTCATATTTCCAAAATGAACGCAAACTTGGAGAAATACCGCTCTATGTTAATCGAATTGATGTTGATGATATGGATCAATTAAAAGAACTGGGCGATAAAGTCCGCGAAAAAATGAAAAGCGGAATTGCCGTTTTTGGTACGGTGATCAAAGACACCCCCCAAGTACTTTGTGTTGTGACTGACGATCTTGTTAAAGAAGGTATCAAAGCCGGAAATATTGTCAAGACACTTGGCAAGGCATTGGGCGGCGGCGGCGGCGGAAAGCCACACATGGCAACCGCGGGCGGGAAAGACATTCAAGGACTTGATAAAGTACTTGAAGACATTGAAACACTTTTACCATAGAGTATTAATTATATAACCGAAAGAGATGTCGATGAAAAAAATCGCTATGACACTATTTGTCCTATTTATTGCTATTGCTTTTACCGCATGTGAAAAAACACAAAACAAAGAAAAAGCAGAAGTAAAAAACACAAATACGATATCAGAAAACGTTGAGATTTATTATTTTCACGGAACACGAAGATGTGTTACCTGTGTGGCTGTAGGTGATGTAGCTGCAAATTTAGTCGCGGATAAATACGGTAAAAATCCAAATGTTAAATTTATTGAAATCAACATCGACGAAAGTGCTCCCGGAATTGAGGAACTGGCTGAAAAATTTAAGGTCACCGGTTCCGGCTTGTACGTTTATAATGGTGAAAATATAGAAAACATTACCGCCCTGGCGTTTCAAAAAGCTATTTCAGCCCCGGATCAACTTGAAAAGAAACTGATCGAATTAATTGATAAGAATCTCTAAGCCCATGGAAGTACTTCAAGCCTGGTTGGATAGCACGAACCTTCCACTTTTATCTGCTTTTATATTGGGACTGATGACAGCGATCAGCCCATGTCCTCTTGCAACAAATATTACCGCTATTGCCTTTATTGGGAAAGATATCGAGAACAGACCCAGGGTGTTTTTTAATGGACTAATTTATACGCTGGGCCGGGCCACAACCTATACGGGACTCGGTTTGATATTTTATTTTACGGCGAGCCAATTTCATATTTCCCGCTTTATCCAGCAATGGGGGGAAAGATTGCTCGGTCCGCTTCTTATTATTATCGGGATTTTTATGCTCGATATTATAAAGATCAAATTCCCGGGGCTGGGAAAACTAAGTCAAAAATTGCAAGAAAAAAGCAAATCCGGATATTGGGGTGTTTTTCTGCTTGGCATGGTTTTTGCCTTGGCCTTTTGTCCCTATAGTGGAGTCCTATATTTTGGTATGTTGATCCCCATGACCATTTCAAGCCCCGGCGGATTATATTTGCCCCTTCTATTTGCCATTGGAACGGGTTTACCCGTCATAATTTTTGCATGGATCATTGCATTTACAATAGGCGGAATTGGTCGAATTTACGACAAGATCAAGACCTTTGAAAAAATATTTCGCAAGATCGTAGCAGTCTTGTTCTTGCTTGCCGGGATCTATTTTGTCTTGGTTTATTATTTATAGTAGCACGCCCAATTGGGAACGCATATTATCTTGACATTATCCGCGGCCGCATTTACATTGTATTTAAGTTAATTAATAAATCAAATTGTTTCAAAAAAACGAAAATTGCAAAATGATTTTCGGGAGTGTATTTGTTATTTCAATTGGCATCGCGCAGGAGAAGCAATGAATTTACTACTAATATTGATCGGAGCAACGGGTGTCGCGATGTACCTCATCTTCACCATTTTGATCCATGAATTTCTCAAAAAAAAGAATGACAAGACCCCCGGTTATTTATTTGTCAACCTGTTTATTTTCCGCTATGTAGGCAAATATAAAAAGATGACAAAAAATGCCACCCGCCGAACGGGGCCATTGTTTTATATGTTTATCATTTCCATCAGTATTACGCTTCTTGCCGCATTGCTGTTATTTGTCATCAATTTCATTATCATGTAGAGTAAGGCGCGCCATGAATAAAAAGTTTAAGATCAGCCACAAAGTCTTTGTCGGCATGGGCATAGGTTTTATGCTTGCCGGCGTATTTTTCATGCTTGCCGTTAATACCGTCCTGGGCATTGCGCTTATAGCCGTTGGGCTTGGGAATTTTGCGATCGGCCTGGTACAGGGAAAGAAACAAGAGTAGCGTAAACATTTTCACTTACCAAATAAACGCGGGAATCGGACATGCATATATATATCATATATTTTCTATGTTTACTCTGCGGATATCTCATCGGCTCCATTTTGTTTGCGGAAATCGTGGTAAAGATCGCAAAAGGCCGTGATATTCGGAAGATGGGCAATACCAATCCCGGCGCGCAAAACATCTACTTACACATCAGCAAGGTCATGGGCGCCCTAACCGGGTTATTGGACGCCTTTAAATCCCTGATCCCCATGATCATTGCCGACACATATTTCGATCTGCCCGATTTTGCATTGGGCCTGATCGGTATCGGCGCGCTTTACGGACACATCTATCCCTTATATTTTAGATTTAACGGCGGAAAAGGCGCCGCCGTCATTATGGGCATTTTTCTTTTCTTTGCAAGATGGGAGTTGCTGGCCGCATTTATTGCTGCCCCGGTCTTTGTATATATCGCCTTCAAAAAAGATCAGAGCGTCTGGTTGCCTTTTGCCGTTCTAATGACCACGGCCACCATCGCCATGTGCACGCCGCATTCTCCCGAGATCAAGACCATTATCCTCGCCACCGTTATTTTAGGCTGGGGATACAATATTCGCGCATTGCCAACAAAGGTGAAGATGCTGCTTCACAGGGAGTGAAGCAAAAGAAAAGAAACAATAAGCAAGAAACAAGATTCAATAATCAAACAAAGTGTATTTGCAAGTGTTTTGACATTATCAACCCAACCATACGTTTTTATTAAATGATAATATCATAGATAACTCCCCGTCCTTCACCTTTAGCATCAACCATCATATTCTCCCTCAAAAACAAAAGATCTTTTTTGATCGTATTCCGGCTTTGGTCCGGGAAAAAGGTCATGATATCGGATATTTTTAAGGGAGCGTTTTTCTCAATGCATTTTAGTAGGGATTGGCGGCGGGAATTTAAATAGGTTCGGGAGTGTGAGGACTGGGGTGTGTGCTCTGGGGTCGGGAGTGCGCGCGAGCGGGTAGTTAGTAACTCTAATAATATGGCGGGGAGAGTCACGGGGGAATCTTGTATGAAGGCGCTATCAGGGTTGTTTAGGGACGCAATGAGGGGAAGTTGGGAGACACGAGGATAAGTATTTGATATGAGCAAAGCATAGGCAATAAAATTTGCGCATTGGGCATTACCGGTAATGAAGGGCATAAGCTTGATGAAGGAGATCCTGAATAATGAGATGATCAAAAGCGGATGACGGCCCGGGTCGCGCAGGTATTTTTTTGTTTCTTCAAAAAGTGTTTTCATGTCTTCGTCAAGATCGGTTCGGTAATTCCCGCGAGAGCCCTCGTCTCGCTCGCTGTATTTAAAAAGTTTCCGGTGCAGGGCTTTGACGGAGGTGTTGGAGAGTGAAAAAATTTCGTTTTTATGCAGTTCTTTCAGCCACTCGAAAGCGCCGGTGGCGATCATGGCATTGCGACTCCCGGGAACCGGTGCGGGAATCAGTCCGGCATTTTCTTTCATCACGTTCAAATCCGCAATGACCTTATCTTTCGAATAAAAACCCAAACGATCGATCTGCCCGCAAGCGGCCATGCAGGCGTGCAGGTCTTCGCTGTCATATTTTGATAGATCGAAATACATATCCATAATATATCCAATAATAATTTACACGGTAAATATCTTTCAAGCAATACAAATATGAATTTAAGTTATGCATGATTTATTTGGGTTTTTGGATATTCCATCAATTACCATGGTATGCGAAATAAAATACCACCGCGAATGACCGGCCCGCTAGCCACGGGCATCCCGAGAAGATAGCCCCTGCTTTTCCAGCCGGTCGTCAGCGAAGCTCCGAATTTTTCCGTAAACATCGCATCCATGCTCAGCGAAGCTCCGGCGCCGTGACCGAAAGGTTCCTGATACCAGTAATCCGCATTCGCGCCGAATGCCATGCGACCGGAACGATACAATTGCGGCAGATGGATCGATACGCCCATATTGTCGAACGGACGTCCGTAATGAAAGGAAACGCAAGCATAGTTCCCTTTCAATCTGATATGATTAAGAAAGTGCAACTCATATCCCAGCGGCGATATGTTGAACAGTGTACCGTACATCCATGAAAAATTATCGTTTCCTATCATTTTGGGTGAAATGATACCGAAATTATCATGCATTTTTGTTCTAAAACCCATGAGGCTTTCATAAAATGCAGGATCCAGAGCGGTCCACAGAAGGCTCATAAAGGAAAGTTCCCGGTAATAATTTATCAGGCGTTCATCGACGTTTTCACCTTCAGGGGGGATGGGCATGTCATAATAATTCCGGTATGTCAGCAATGCGGATTCGACCGGATCTCCCATTGTCTGGATCCAGGTCATCGGATCTTCGGGGTCGATCCAGGAACCGCTGACGAGCGGAGCGACAACGAACACATAGGCCGGAAATAAATTTCCTGAATAAAAGCGTGAACCATCAGGTTGGCATAAGAATGATCGTGCGAATAAAAGTCCGAAATGATCTGACGGCGCATTAAATTATTGATCTCAAAACCACCGACCGACGTCATGGTTTCAGAAATCAGGCTTACATCCTCCGGGAGATCCATTCTGGCTTTGGGCCACGGGAAGGTCAGTTTTTCGAAAACGAATTCGCCGCCGATCTCTCGGGCTCGTGTCCAATGTCCGAATTCATGCGGCCATATGGTCATGCCGAAACTGGCGATCGTTTGCATTACAACACCGGTAAAAGGCTCAAGCTTTGGGGGAATGTCAGGAGACAATCCAAGATAATACGCGTCAGTCATAAGGGCGTAAAGATTGACACCAATCCGGGCCACCGAATTGAGATCCTGAAGGCCGCCAAAAACGAAACGGTATTCACGTTCGGGGATAAACCGTATCTCATCATCACCCCTGACAAATGCAGCGGCCGCCATTGTAAGCAAGACCGCCATGAAGGTAAATGATCTTTTCATTCAATACCCTCCATACTTTACCGGCAAAAAAACGACCGGGAAAAGATCAATCATTATTTAAACCGGAAAGTACCTTTTATTGTTTAAAAAAATGTTGTTTTCGGGGCTTACATTTCACCCGAGTTAAGGATCTTTTCTTTTCCCTTCTCCAGACATTTCAATCGGGCGTCGTCCGTAAATGAAAGGGGAATGATCTTTCTGGCAATACCGGCGGATTTGATTTCTACTTCCTGGCCTTTGGCATAAAGCAGTCGATTTAATTCTTGAAGATGTTGAGAAAATTGGCCATTTAAATGATCTGAATACAGTTGATCGAGCTCATCGACGATATGATCCAAAAGAACAGCTAGATCAACATCTTCACCGCGGCATTCTTTAAGCGAGACGGCGGGGTGGCGAAGATCCTTTAAGTGCGACACTTTATTATTGACGTTTATGCCAATACCGATAACAACAGTGGAGCTATTACCTTGAGTGATAGATTCCGCAAGAATGCCACAAACCTTTCGATGGTTGATATAAATATCATTTGGCCATTTAATGGCTACCCCTAAAGAGGCACAAGACTGTATGCTACGGACAACGGCAAGAGCCGAGAGCAAAATAAAAGGATAGGAAGATGTAATATTATATTGATCTTTTAGCAGAATTGAAAAATAAAGACCGCCATCCTGAGAATGCCAATCCCTATTATTTCGGCCTCGTCCCGATGTTTGTTTTCGAGCACAAAAAATCGTCCCATGTTCATAACGATCGGCATGATCAAGCAATTCCGTATTGGTAGACCCGATCGCATCCACAATATATAAATTAGTTCCGATGGTTTGTCTGTGATAGTGCATGTAGAAATTTAATTAGACAAAAGACAGAATCCAAGAGACAATAAGAAAGAGACAAGCCAGCCCTGCGTAGCTCTGGCGAAGCAGGGAGACAAATTCCAGGAGACAAGTAATGGCTTTTTTATAAAAGGATGCTTTTGACGGGATAACATGATCATAAGTGTTTCTTTTCTGACAAGATAACAGGAAAAATCGGATATTTACAAAATCCCTATCTAGTAAATCCTGTAATCCCGTCAAACCACTATCTTGACAATCCTGTTATCCCGTCTAAAAACCCCGTCAAATACAGAGATCCCGCCATGGATATGCTCCGGCGGGAAACGGGATCTCTTTGATATATGTTATAACATGAAGAAGTTTATTTAAACATCCTTTGCGCGATATTTATAAATTAGTGTGCCGCCAACAAAACAGCCTGCAGCAAAGAGCAGACCAAAAAGGATCCTATAATCACCCATTACCATGCTCATGTTTACCGTGTCGATATCATCAAGCCCCATATTACCGACCATTTTTCCAAGTGTAACAAATACATCCGGTAAGGTGATCGTATGTCTGAAGATGACCTCAATAATTGCAAATAAACCCTCAAGGATACCAAGTACAGCGGCACCCTTAAGTAAGGCGTTGTTCTTGAAGACCGCAGAAAGAAAATAGCACAACGAACCGAAGACCAAGACAAGCTTAAGGTAGTTTAACCAGCCAAGAAAAGCTCCATACAGAGCCTGGCCAAGATAAAAGCCATCAACATAAAAAGCACTAACAATGGATAATAAGAGAGCAAAGATCAAACCGACACCAAGAAGCAAAATTGAGCTCGCATATACATGCATGAAATATTTCACGCCGGTCACTTTCCACACACTTGCCGGTTGGCAGCGAAAGAAAAGATCTGATCCGAGTTGCTTTTCCCTGTTCAAGCTTGTTTGGGCGCCCAAACCCATGAAAGCAAGGAAGATGATTGCAAATGAGAACATTACACCGTACATCCCGATACGAAGCCCCATTGCACCTTCATCAATTCCACCATATACCACAATATTTGGGCTGTCAATGATGACCGCGACAAGCACAGCAATTAATGATAGTCCGATCAAACCGGCTATGATCCAAACCGGCCACCAGTAGGATGACTTGCGTTTTTGATATTCTGTTAATAATAATGTTTTTATCTGATTCATTTTTTCATCCTTCCTTATTGATTGACCACAGCGACAAAGATATCGGATACACTTGGAACGGCGATGATTGCATCTGATAATTTAATATCACCTTCAATCAGTCCGCGGACCTTCCCAAGAGAACGGCTTGTCGCTTTAGGGTTAAACGCCATCAAGTCTTGCTCACGGTCTGCGGAAACTTCAACAATGGACCAGTCCTTTTTTAATTTATCCACTGTTTCATGTAACTTAACTCGTCCGTGATCAATGAAGATAACATCATGGAGAATGTTTTCCACTTCGTCGACCTGATGAGTTGAAATGATCACAGTTTTAGTCTCGTCAAAGAACTCGCCAAGAAGCAGATCGTAGAATTCCTTGCGGAAAACGATATCCAAACCAAGAGTTGGTTCATCCAGAAGAAGAATATCAACATCTTTTGCCAGGGTTAACATAAGATAAAGTTTTGTTTTCATTCCCTTGGAAAGCGTTTTGACTTTTTGCTTGCGGGGAAGTTCGCTTTTCGCAAAAAGGCGCTCGGCTTTTTCCGCATTCCATGTTGGATTCATGCCTGCGGCATAATCCATGGTTTGTTGTACTGTTAAGCGTGGATCCAAACCACTTACGTCCGGAATATAAGCGACCCGCGTATGAAGATCATATTTCCACTCTTTGACCGATTTCCCAAAGAACGCTATATCACCCTCATAGCGCAAAAAATCAAGGAGGCATTTCAGAAATGTTGATTTTCCCGCCCCGTTTTTGCCCAATAGGCCAACTATTCGACCACGGGGAACCCGAAGATCAACATTTTCGAGCGCGCGTACCTGCTTATAGTCTTTTGTTAGCCCTTGAACGCTAATAACATGTTCCATAAAAATTTCCTTATTTTTGATTTAATCACTTTTCAATTTATATCTTTAATAACCTAAGTCTTGATTCTTTTTCTTAATATTTGTTGTCCACCCCTGGAAACATTTTCCGGATCAGTCTACTGTCGCGTTCGCGATTAAAAATAATCGTTTTTGTTTTTGATAACATCTGATGATCCTACTTCACCGTTTTGATGATGCGGATCGACATTGCATTAACATAAGACATCGTTCTGCAATGTTGTTTCATCATTCCGCATTTACTAAACATGGTTTCCATCCTTTTCTTTATGGATCGCTTGATCGCTTAGCTGACCGACTTAACGATCCGGATTGACATGGCCCGTACATAGGACATGGAGTTGCTATGGCGTCTAATTAGATTGTTGCTAAACATTGTTCTTCCCTTTCAGTTATTGCCTGCCCTCCGAAGCTTTAGCGAAGGAGGGTCTCTTAAATCTTCTCTGTTTACCTTTCAGGCCATCCTGCCCTTATCGGGCAGCTTTGATGACACCGATTGACATTGCACGCACGTAGAGTAATGTGCTGTTGCGACGAGTTCTCAGTGTGTTCATAAACATGGTATTTCTCCTAAAATTTATTTCTTATTTGTTAAAATTCTTTTCGATCATTTTGCAAAGTTCATCTTGGCTAAAATTCAACATCTTGGCCTGCCTGATCATGTCCGGAACGGTGACGTCTTCAAATTGAATAACACCGGATTCTTTTAAAACATCCTGAGCGGGATCGGTTACATAATAACCTTGTCCACGCCGTTTTTCAAGAAGTCCCTCGTTGACAAGAAGCTGTGTGGCGTTTAATACTGTTTGAGGGTTCAGGCGGTACTCGGCAGACATCTGACGAACGGAGGGGATAGCTTCTCCGCCCTTCATGGCGCCGGACATGATCGACTCTCTTACGAGATCGGCCAGTTGGAGGTATATAGCTTTTGAACTGTCGAAGTTGGTACTCATTGTCGTTCTCTTTTTGTTTCGTTTCTCACACCAGTATTCCAGTGTTCTACATAAGTATAACACCATTACAGCAAACATGCAAGAAAAAAATGCAAATTTTTTTAAATATTTTAAGAAATTAACCCAATATCCTTTATTTATGCAGAATAAAAGGTGCGTAAATATATTATAAAAAACGTGCTTTTAGTAAAAAACAAGTGTTCTATATGGTGTAACACGCCGGTATATGGGCCGATAAACGGCAAATTATTTATAGAAAATCGGAAATAATATTTTCCGTACAGACTCATAATCTTTACACTTCTCATTCTTATTTTCTTCAGAGCCCAGCCCCCTAAACCCCTAAACCATATTTCCTCGTAAACAGATCTCTTCGCTCCGCCATCTGCGGTGACCTTGGTCGGGATGGCAGACTATTTTATTTCTAAAACCGGATACCATAAACACTAACTTTACAACAACATATAGTATCTCTACAAAGGTGAGAATACCATAAAATGTATATCCATTCATTAACAGGCATTTATACCCAATTATGCACAAAAAAACATTGCTTTTCAGCAATTTATGCCACATATTTCAGGGCTTTGTCTGAATATATGTGTTAAAGGAGAACAAGTTGAAAGAAACATATAATCCAAGTAATAGAAAACGGAAGAACAAACACGGTTTTCGTAAACGTATGGAATCTGCGGCTGGGCGCGCAATTCTGGCACGTAGAAGAAAAAAAGGACGGAAACGGTTGACTGTTTCTGATGAATGAGATCATTACTGAAGAAATCTGAGATCTTGAGAGAAAAAAGCGAGATCTCAAGCTTATTTGACAACGGGGAATGGAACAAGGGACGCTTTGTGAACATAGTATCCCAACCGGCAGAAAACCGTCGTGTTCTGTTTGCCATTGCGCGCCATTTAAAAGGCGCGGTTGTACGAAACAGAGGGAAACGTTACCTAAGGGAATGCTATCGCAACAATAAGGAATGGTTTTCCTCTTTGTGTATATATGGATTAATTTTAAAAAATATGCCCCGCCACCATCCGGTGGATGCGATAAGGGCTGATCTGCAAGCACTGCTAAAAAATGATTAAGAAAATATTTCTCGCACTTGTCCGCTTTTATCAACGAGCTATATCGCCGTATACTGCACGCTCTTGCCGGTTTTATCCCACTTGTTCACAGTATACGTATGAAGCGATCCAGGAATTCGGAGCTTTAAAGGGCTTCTGGCTCGGACTAAAGCGACTTTCGAAGTGCCATCCCTTTCATCCGGGCGGCTACGACCCCGTTCATCATAAACATGACCACCAATAAAGGAGATCATTTTGGATAGAAAAACTATAATAGCTTTTGTTGTGATCGGTATCATAATTATTCTGATGCCATACTATCAAAAGATCTTTAACCCTGTGGACGAAACAGCAGTTGTTCAACAAGAAACAACCACGGCAATTCAACAAGAAGTCCCCACTCAAACACCACCGCCCGACTATGTTCGCCCGCAAGTCAGTATTGAAACACGAGACCTAAATGTTAATGCCAAAGATGTGGTTATTGTCAATGATAAATTTGCAATGCGTTTGTCGAATCTTGGCGGTGGTACTATTCGTGAATATGAATTGTTTGCTTATTCAGACAAAGATGGGAATCGTGTCCGACTGCTTCTGCCGGAAGCCGATGCAAACCTGAATATTGAATATACCAACTTATATCAGGATGTTTCCAACCTTGAGTACATTGCTTTCGATTGTCCACGCCTAGAGCGTTTAACAGATGGAGACACCCTCTTGATCGAAGGTGAGACCACACTTTCGTATTCGGCATTGCCCCCGGATGGTATAAAAATTGAAAAAACGTTCACTTTTTATCCGGATCGCTATGATTTCCGGCTTGATGTCGCACTGGCGGATTACATGCAAAAAATGGCTGGACTTCGATACTCTTTGAATTGGAAAGATGGCTTTGCGTTAACGGAAGAAAATGTTGTTGACGATATCATGTATACAGGTGTTTTTGCCATGATGGGAGAAGAGTTGGTAAAACTTGAATCCCGCAAGGCGAAAAGCGGTGAGGGCACGACACTGAATACCGACGGTCAGACAAATTGGCTGGCATTTAAATCAAAATATTTTACAGGGTTTATCGCCCCCATAGAAAGCAAGGGCATTCGTTCCGAGCTGATGCTTACAAAGGATAAAGATACACGCGATTTCTCCGCAGCAATAGATATGGGTTTAACAAAATCCAACTATCAACAGGATTCTTATATGATCGGTCTTGTACCGGCTGAAAAGAAACTCCTAAAATCTTATGGTATGGATCTGGATAAGACCATGAACTGGGGCGGACCGATCATTAAGCCTTTTTCAATCGGCCTGCATTGGTTGATGGCTTTTCTCTATGGATTGATCCCGAATTACGGTGTGGTTATTTTATTGATGTCCCTTATCGTCAAACTCATAACCTATCCCCTTACCCATAAATCATATTCTTCAATGAAGCGCATGCAATTGGTACAGCCCAAGATCAAAGAATTGCAGGAAAAATATAAAAACAACAAAGAAGTTCTTCAGCAAAAAACAATGGCACTTTATAAAGAAGAAAAGGTCAACCCCATGGGTGGCTGTCTGCCGATGTTATTACAGCTTCCTGTTTTGTACGGACTGTTCATTATTTTCCGTACGGCTATAGAATTGCGCGGTGCACCTTTTATGCTTTGGATGAAAGATCTTTCAGCTCCCGATGCACTTTTTAGTTTTGGCGCAAACATTCCTCTTCTGGGAACAGATTTTAATATTCTTCCTATCCTGATGACCGTTTTGATGGTTGTCCAGCAGAAACTATCAGGTACGGGTGCCGGTGGAACCGACCAGCAGGCACAGCAGCAAAAAATGATGCAGTGGCTCATGCCGGCAATGATGTTCTTCCTCTTCTACAAATTCCCGTCAGGCTTGGTTCTTTACTATCTGACATTTAATGCACTGACTATCTTACAACAGAAGTACGTCATCAACAAAAAAGTTGAAAAGGATTTTACTGCGACCCATCCGAAAGTCGGCGTTACCGTAAAGTCAAAGAAGAAAAAATAAAAACACAGATCACATAAAAAAACAGCGGTCATTGACCGCTGTTTTTGCTATATGAAAAAAAATGTAAGGAACAGGCATGCTTATTCCCTACATATGGTTCATATACACATCTCATACAACGTAACAATTTCCCTTTTCCCCATCGCCTTTGGCGCCCCGATCTGTCCGTGCTTGTTTCCCGCCGTTCTGAGAACGGAATCTGCGAGCTCGCTCAATTTATCGGCGGGGAGACCCATGTCGGAAAACATTAGGTCACGATCAATACTTTTCAGCCATGTTCGAAAAGCCATGATCGCATCATCGGCATTTTCTACAGACCAATCAAAAACTTTTCCAAAGGCGATGATCTTTTCAGAAAGCATATCCTTGAACATTTCCAGATATTTCGGGAAAAGCAATGCAAGTCCACGACCGTGCGAAATGTCATACATTCCGCTCAAAGCATGTTCTATGGAATGAATGGGGAAGGGACCTTCGCGCCCTGCATCATTAATACCAACCAGCGCAACGGTAGAAGCCCAGGTAAATGTTGATCGGGCATCTTTATCTTTGGGGTCTTTTCTAAGTCGGTCTAGAGAATCAACGACACTTTTGACAAGCGCCAGAGTTATCCCGTCATTTAAAACCGCATTTTCTCCCGAAGAAAAATAGGCTTCGGTGGAATGGGTGATAATGTCAACCGCGCCATCATAAAAATATTCAACCGGAACGGAAGTTGTTAATTCGGGATCAATAATTGATACAACGGGGCGGGCTCCATAGCAAACGAATGCGCTTTTATCCATTGTTTCATCATTTGAAACAACACCGTAGGCATTGCCTTCGGAACCGGTAGCGCTAAGAGTCGGGATGCAGATAACCGGAAGTGAATCATGAACCGTTTTGTGTCCGGCTGTATAATCCCAAATTGATCCATCGTTCTTTGCAACCACGGCTATGCCTTTCGCGGCGTCCATAGCAGAGCCGCCGCCCAGTCCGACAATTAGATCAACATTCAAGTTCCTGGCCAGACGACCTCCCGCATTGATCATGGATACTCTAGGATTGGGCATAACTTTATCATACACATCGGCGCGTACGCCCGATTCTTCAAGCTGGCTTAACAGATCGTCAAGATATCCATTCCGTACAACTGATCCGGATGAGCAAACGATCAGCACCTTGAGAGCATGTCGCCTGATCTCTTTGCCAGCGCGACGAAAAGTGCCGTACCCAAAAACGAACTTCGTTGGCATATGTAAAGTAAATTCATGCATATTGACTCCTGGTTTTTCTGGAATTTATAGAAATGATAAAACATTGAAAAGGTTTTATTGAATTCAATTATTGCAAAGACGCGACGCATCGCATCTCTACAATTTTACCTTTTGAATTTTGTCTTTGAGTTTAGATGTTGTAGATTACCGCGCATTAACAATATAAAGGAACGACATGTTCACACTCATTCCGGCATTTAAATACGGTTGGCAGGAAATGCAAAAAAAGCTTTGGGTATTTCTCTTATTGACGCTTTTAATATCAAGTGTCGATATAGGTGGAAATATCATTCTGAAAGACATGAACATCAGCGAGATCCTTACGATGGAAAACGCCATGAACATGCTTCCACCCAATTTTATGCTTTTAATGGGTCTCTTGATGCTTGTTATGGTGTGTATCAATTTCTTTGTAGTTACTTTCGTTCTTGCCGGTTTGCGCGGAATTCAACCTATGACCTATTTGCGCATGAAGATCAAACGCTTCCCCCTATATTTTGTCGCCATGCTTCTTAAATATTTGGCCATTGGAGCCGGATTGGCATTATTTATCATTCCGGGTCTCTTCCTTTTACTTGCTTTATATTTTGTCGAGTATCTTATTATTGACCGCGATATGTCCATTATTGAAGCTTTTAAAACAAGCTGGAATATGACCAAAGGATTTCGAACCGGAATATTCTTTTTTGAAGTAAATCTTTTCATTATTGGCTATATATTATCATTTCCTCAAAGTCTCTGGCCCGACACCACCCTTACTTATGCTATTCTTGTCCTGATCAACGTGGCATGGCTGCCGGTCTCCTGGAATGCGCAGGGGTGGATCTATCAATTTGTCTCTGAGGGCCAAATTGACAGATAAAGATTCAAGAGACAATATTCAATAACCAATTATTTCCGATCCAAAATTTCTGGCTTACGGCTTTTGTCCGGTTATTTTATATTGCTTTTTAAGAGCAATTGTGTAATTTTACTTATCAAGCAAATAAATATGATAACAAAGGGGTTTGTTATGTTTTATTTCAGAAGATCATTATTTACGTCTTTCTGTGTTTTGATTATCGTTATGTTCCTTTTTAGTTGTAGCAATAAAAGTCGAACATGGATCCAAACTCAAGAGTTATGGGCAATTGATGCCCAAGAATACAAACGATTTGGAGGTGAATTGAGCATCAGCGGTGATTATCTTGTAACAGGTGCGCCAAATGATAATTTTAAAGGCACACTTGCCGGAGCGGCATATGTCTATACTCGCACAAAAAAGGGATGGGAGCATCAATCAAAGTTAACCGCTTCTGACGGAAGCGGCTATGATAACTTTGGCTCATCTGTTTCAATATCTGGTGATTTTATTGCCATTGGATCTCCCTGGAGCAGTAGTAAGACTGAATCGGGAGGCGCAGTCTATATTTACCACTATGATGATAATAGATGGCGGGAACAATCTATTCTTTCTCCGGAAGGAAACATTACAAACGACCATTTTGGCACAGGGGTGTCTTTAGATAGAGATCGATTGCTTATTAGCGCCCCTGGAGTAGATATGAACTTTGGCAATGAGGGTGCTGCGTATATCTATTTATTAAAGGAAGATGAATGGGTGTTGGAAGCCACTCTTAGCCCTGAAGATTTAAGTTTTAACGATGAGTTTGGAAACTCGGTACATCTCTTCGGGGATCTTGCTATTATTGGAGTGAGCTCTCATGATGAAAATGAAAGAAATAGCGGGGCTGCATATATATTTCAACATAATGAAACAGGGTGGATCCAAACAGAGAAATTAACTGCCAGCGATCCGAAAATAATGGATTATTTTGGGGAAGAAGTCGCGATATCCCCAAAATATGCCGTGGTTGGCGTTCCCTATAAAGACTCAAGCAAGGAGCAAACCGGTGCAGCTTATATCTTCAAACATGAAGAAGAAGGATGGCGAGAAATCCAGAAATTAACTCTCGCCGATGCTAATGAAGAAGATTATTTCGGTAATTCGCTTGCATTAGAAGACAACTATCTGTTCATAAGCTGTCCGGGCGCCGATACAGATGAAATGGAAGACGTTGGAGCCGTCTATGTGTTTTCCAATATTGAGAATGAATGGGTGCAAACTCAAAAGATCATGTTAAACAATGCCGAAGAGGGAGATGTCTTTGGTGGCAGGCTTAGCATTACAAACCATACCGCGGTTATCAGTTCTTTTTGGAAAGACAATAAAGAATATTCGATTATCAACGCGGGGGCGCTTTATATTTTTGAACTGAAATAAAACGGCATATCACTAGAAATCAATTACCCGTTCAATATTTTCTATTTGGGAGGCTTGAATTCTATCTTCTCCTTTTATTTTCGAATTTTTTAAATTATAATACAAGGCACAGGGATTGACCCCAACCGACATTAATTACGGATAACAAGGAGCAACCATGGAAACATATGGCTGGCTTTCGCTTTTACCCCCGCTACTGGCTATCGGACTGGCAATTAAAACACGCCAGGTTTTTCTTTCCCTTGGGGCGGGAATATGGCTGGGCTGGACCGTCTTAAGTCACTGGAATCCTATTCAGGGCGCTGCCGGCATGCTTCAATCTATCGTAATGGTCTTTCAAGATCCGGGAAACACCCGGGTGATCATTTTTTCTGCTCTGGTTGGATCACTGATCGCCATTACACAACGATCCGGCGGGATCGACGGCTTTGTCGAATATATTCTCAATAAAAAATGGATCAAATCACGCAAAGGCGCAAATATGCTGGCATGGACGTTGGGCGTGGTGATCTTTATTGAATCGAGTATTAAAATTTTGGTTGTGGGCTCGGTTTGTCGTCCACTATACGACAAAATGGGTATTTCCCGCGAAAAATTATCTTATATCGCCGACTCGACATCGGCACCGATATGTATGTTGATCCCCTTGAATGCCTGGGGTGCTTTTACCATTGGCCTATTAACGACCCAGGGTGTGCAAAATGCCACCCAAGTTTTGATCAAATCCATTCCCCTGAATTTTTATTCAATTATAGCGGTTCTGACCGTTTTATTCTTTATTTTGACCCCTTTTGATTTTGGCAAAATGCGAAAAGCGGAAAAACGCGTTCGTGAAGAAGGCAAGATCTTACCCGACGGCGCAACCCCCATGATGGATGAGAATCTGACCGGACTTAAAGCCAAAGAAGGTGTTCGAAAAATGGCAAGAAATATGATCATCCCCGTGGTGGTGATGAGTCTTTTTATGCCGATAGCTTTGGTGATCACCGGGCTTCAATCAATGTCCATGGCAGCCGGCGCAAAGGTCGCTTTCGGTGAAGCACTTCGTCAAGTCGGAATGCTCGGCGTTCTTGCCGAGGGATCAGGTTCAACGGCCGTTTTCTGGTCGGTCATGTTATCCATCACCGTTGCCGGATTAATGACACGCTTTCAAAAAACCCTTACGGGTAAAGAGATCATGGAGCTTATTCTCAAGGGCGCGGGCGGAATGATATCCCTTGCACTTCTGATGATGCTGGCCTTCTCTTTGGGTGCAACATGTAAAGCTTTAGGGACGGGCGCTTTTGTTGCACAGGGAATTTCGGGATCTCTTCCCGCCGGACTTGTGCCCCTGATGGTGTTTCTTGTCGCTGCCTTTATTGCTTTTTCAACCGGGACCAGCTTTGGAACTTTTGCCCTTATGATCCCGCTTGCGGTTCCGCTGGCAACAAATCTGGGCGTTCCTATGCCGCTTGTTGTTTCGGCTGTTCTTGGTGGAGGTGTTTTTGGAGATCACTGTTCTCCCATTTCCGATACGACTATTGTGGCATCCATGGCCTCGGCCTGTGATCACATTGATCATGTTAACACGCAATTGCCTTATGCGCTCATCAGCGCCGCGTTTGCCGCTATCATTTATTTAGTTGTGGGACTTATTGCAGTATGAAATTAAATTTTAAACAGTATTTTAAACTTTCCCGGCCTGCAAATCTTATACTTGTGGCAACCGTAGTATTGATCGCATCTACGCTTTTTAACCCTTTCCCGTCTATTTGGCGTGTTTTGCTGGCGATCATTTGTACAACCTTTATTACTGCCGCGGGTAACGCATTAAACGATATGTGCGATATTGAGATAGACCGCATCAATAAACCTAATCGTCCCTTGCCATCCGGAGACTTGAGTATTGAGAGTGCCAGGGGATTTATGATCGTTATGTTCATACTTGGGAATATTGCCGGTTTAATACTTGGTTTTTCACTATTGTTCATTTCATTGTTCATTGCAACCCCACTCTTGTTCTGGTATGCTTATCGCCTGCGTCATGTTGCACTTGTCGGCAATATCGTGGTTGCTTTCTTATCTGCCCTGACCTTTATTTTTGCCGCTCAGGCATTTGGTGATATCAACCTGGGCTACGTGCCGTTTGTTTTTACTTTTATTCTTTCTGTGGTGCGAGAGATCGTAAAAGATCTTGAAGACCTCGATGGCGATGAAGCTCATAACAGCAAAACTTTACCGGTCATGATAGGAGAAACGCCTACACGGATCATTGCAGGAATTATCACAGCTCTTTTTATTCCTCTTATACCAATTCCATATGTTGCGGAAATGTTCGGGAAATGGTTCTTCTTTTTCGGTCTAGTCGGTGTTGTATTCCCCATGGCTGTCGTTATGATCCAGCTTTTCCAGATAAAACGAGCAATAAATTATCACCAAATAGCTATAGCTCTTAAGGTTATCATGTTCCTGGGCTTAGCTGCTGTATTTGTCGGTCGCTTTTAAATTCGACTTATAAAGCTTTACCGGAACAAAAAATTCCATTTGTTATTTATTTTTAGACAGTGTTTGCCTATATTCAAACCGATATGATAAAATTGTGATCAATCAAACGAAAGGACGAAAAAAATGGTTAAAGCGAGTGTAATTCTTCATTACTACAAAGCAAAAGAATTCAGCGAAGAACATCTAAAGGCCCAGATCGATGGCCTGGTCGGTCAGACCTGTAAAGATATTGAAACCATTATCATTACTTGCGATAAAGATGAAGCCGGCGTAAAATTTGCGGAATTGAATCCCAAAATTGTCGCTTGTAAAAATGATATTGCCATCAACATGAACAAAGCCCTTGCTTTGGCGACAGGTGACTGGGTCCTTCTGATCGATAACCGCGATAATCCGGTTATGATGAAAAAAGCGGCCCTTGATGGATTTTTACTGGGTGCCGAGCGCCAGGCCGATGCCGGTCTGTTTTACACCAGCTATGAACTTGAAGATGCCGGTGAAGTCAAAGAAATGCATCTTTTGGACCATCATCTTGGTCGTGTTCGTGATAACATGGATTACGGTAAGGTTTATTTCGTTAAGAAAAAAGCCCTCGAAGCGATCGGTGGATTTGATGAATCTGTCAAGTACAACAATTTTTACGATATGCGCCTAAAGATCTCTGAAAAATACAAATTAATACGCATAGCCAATCGTTACAGTGGTTCTTATTATCGCGTTGTATCTGCAGGCAAGAAAGTGGATGTTTTTGATTACCTGAAAGCAGGTAAAGATATTCAGCTTGAAGCCGAACGCGTTGTGACCGAGCATCTGAAACGCATTGGCGCTTATATGGCACCGGGTGTTTTTATGCCCAAGAATGAAAAACACAAAGATGTTTCTACCTTAAAAGCATCGGTTATAATTCCCGTCGGCAACCGTCCTGAATTTATTGGATCGGCGATCGACAGCGTTCAACGCCAGACCGTTAAAGACATCGAAGTACTTGTCATGGTCAATGGCGGCGATAAAGATGCAACCTCAGATGTCGTTCGCGAATATATGGAAGGCGGCTCTAAATACGATGCCGATAAACCTGAAGTTCGCCTCGTTGTTCTTGATATCAACAGTATTGGTATGTGCCTGAATCTTGGTGCTAAAATGGCCCGCGGTAAATATTATGTCCAGCTGGATTCCGATGATCAGCTAATTGAAGACGCCGTCGAAAAATTAATGGCCGTATATGAAAGCGATCCTGAGATAGGTATGGTGATCGGGTCTTATGAAGTCTGGGAAAAACATGCGGATGGTAAGATCACACGAGTGAACGATATTCCCGTTGTGACCCATGACGAATGGACCGATGATAACGGCCGTAACAATCTACTCCGGATCAACGGAGCCGGCGCCCCGCGTTCGGCAAAGATCGAAGTGATCAAGAATGCCGGATATTTCAGCATTAATGATGATCCTTATGCCCGTAATTACGGTGAAGATTATGAATTGGTCGGCAAGATCGCCGATATGTATAAGATCGGCCGCGTTTGGGATCCAATCTATAAAGTTGTCCGTCATGCCGGCGGTACAGATCACAGCATTGATCTGCATACCATCGATCGCAATGATAACGCCAAAGACTGGGTCCGCATGGAAGCGATTTTGAGACGCCAGAAATTCAATGCAAAGAAGTAACTGGTAAACTGTAAACGGTGATCAGTAACCGGTAACCCGTGACCAATAATCGGTGATCGGCTTAATGATAAATTGCAGGGGCGGACCTAAGTGTCCGCCTTTTTTTGTGTTCTAATAAAATTCCATATAAGACGCGTTATGGTACGTCTTGATGGCGTTCAATGCCTAACAGTCCAATAGAACCTCATAATAATAATTTATTTATATATATCATAGTATATTATTATGCTTGTATGTTTAATAAAGGACGCTTCATGGAAAAGAAGATTGTATTGTTAATGCTTTTAACCAGTATTTCGCTTGTATTTGCAAATCCTATTTCCTTTGGGATATCAATTTCGGGAGGACTTCAGGAAACTTTGACAGATAACGGGATGTTTACGGGTACTACATTAACAACTGATGATAGTTTTGTAAATGCCACGATTAAATCAGGGCTAAGATGTTTATATAAAAACACCGGTTTGTATGTAAGTGGTGAAAAACTGATTGGCGATTATCGGCTTAAAAGATATTTCATCTTTTCCGGCGGTCTGATTCAAAGAATTCCCTTATCAGAAAAAACAGTATTAGACCTACATTTAGGCACAACCTGGCATTCTGTGGATGCAGCGATTCATTCATTTGTGTCGTTTTTTGTATATACTCATTATAGATCTCTTCCCGGATTGGATGCGGGTATCCGTTATGATCATGCCATATCAGAAAATGTTTCACTATTTACAGAAGTAAATTATAATTATGATAAACATTATGATGATTGTCTGCATGCTGGGCTGAATATCACATATAGATACAAATTTCAAACGATCTCATTAAATGTCGGAGTGCTGTTTTCGCTACTTTAATCATAGCGTTCATTTTGAAGCTATTCAACTTTCACATGTGTGCAAATTACCCACATCTTTTCGATTGACCCCGACGGGGTCAAACAAGAGTATATCAATTTTCCACTTACCCCACAACCCCGTAAGGGGTTGAACAATGACTTTGATTGTTCGCCTGCCCTTCGAAGCGCCCCCCCCGGAGCGTAGTATGGAATGCTCACATGCTCTATTGTTCATTATTCAAAAAAGCGACAATCTCATTTATTATGCATAAAAAACTATCCTCACAGAGATCCCGGATAAACAATCCACCGGATTATTTTCCGGGATGACTATGGGTGGGGGCTTTTCTACTATTATTTGAAAAATCTACGTAATCTGTGAATAGCATATTTGTTTGTTTTACTTGATTATCAATTGACAAATTGCATTTCCACCGAAAAGATTGTATTTTCTCTCCGATATATTGGCATTAATTATAAATGATGGAGTAAACATGTCGAAAACATTATTGATCGGTATTGACGGAGGAGCAACAAAGGTTAGCGGATGGACAACCGTGATCAATGAAGATATGACCTTTCAGCTGGGCGATATCAACATTGTTAAAGAATACCGTGAGTACGAAGAAAATATGCCATCATTTATACCCGTAAATATTTTAGTCCAATTGGGCGAAATGAACGAAAACGATATTGATTTAACAGTTGAAGAAAAACTACATGGAAAATCTTATATGTACGCTACAGCTGATGTGATCATTGAACTGGCCCAAAGAGTTGGTGCAGATCGTGTTATGGTCGGTATTGGTATGCCGGGCTTAAAATCAGCAGACAAACGTGGTATTGTTGCTCTAGCAAACGGTCCGCGTATGCCCGAATATTGCAAAACCATAGAAGCACGCGTAGAAGCCGCCGGCATTAAAATGGAAAAACCAATTCACCATCTTGGATCCGATGCCGATTATTGTGGTATTGGCGAAGAATACAGTATGGATGGTTTGTTTAGCCAGGTGGAAAACTCTTATTATCTTGGCGGCGGTACCGGCGTAGCGGATGCCTTGAAATTAAAAGGTGAACTTTTACCCTTTGATCAAGCAAAAACCTGGATAGCAAAAGCGTGGGAAATGAAGAACAGCGAAGGAAAGTCCATGGAACGTTTTGCATCTTCCAGCGGTATACAGGCCATCTACAGTGAATTTTCAGGTATTCCAATTGCCGAGTTAAATAAAACCGACATTTATCCACCGCAGATCATGGATCTTTTCGATGAAGATCTATCCGCAAAAAGAACATTTAATGACGTAAGCTATAATATTGCAAAATTGCTTTTTGAACGAATTGTTACCATCTACAGTGGTTGGCACCATTTCTTTGAATTTGTAAATTCCAATCGCGCCGATTTGGGCGAGCACCACCCATATCGCAGCACATTATTGGACAGCATTATTATTGGTCAACGTCTCGGCGATCTTCTTGAAGGATCCAAAGGCAAAAATGTGTTTTATGAACCATTCCTGGAATTCTTAACAAAATTTATTGTGGAATCGCCTTACCTTGATGCTAAATTTAAAAAACATTATCTTAAAGATGAAAAATTTAATGAGGACTTGATCAAAACATCCAAATTACGCGAAGCTCCGGCTATCGGGGCGGGTGTCGATGCTTACTTAACTTATCATGGAGAATAAACGCCATTGAGCGAACAACTTATAAAATTAGCCTTTAAGGGAAATCGCAGGGAATATTACAAGAACCCGATGCATTTCCCCATAAAAACCGATGACTATCTGATCGTTGATACCGATAAGGGTACTGACCTTGGAAAGGTTTCAGCGGTAACAGAGAATTATGAACCGAAAATCTCAATATCGGAATTTGAGATCATTCGTAAGGCCGATAGTAAAGATATTGAGATCCTGAAAAAAAACCGTCAGGACGAAGTTGATATTCTTTCTCAAAGCAAAGAGAAGATCAAAGAAATTGGACTGGTCATGAAATTGATGGATGTGGAATTTCAGTTAGACCGCAAAAAACTATCATTTTATTATACGGCAGAAGAGCGGGTGGATTTCAGGGAATTGGTCCGAGTGTTGGCCGGTATGTTCCGGACGCGTATTGAAATGCGTCAGATCGGCGTTCGCGATGAAACCAAGCGCCTTTGCGGTGTTGGTTCTTGCGGTCTGCCCTTGTGTTGTGGTGCTTTCCTTGAGAGCTTTGATCCTGTCAGCACGCAAGTAGCAAAAGATCAGAGCCTGCCAATGAATCCTTTAAAGCTAAGCGGACAGTGCGGGAAGTTAAAATGCTGCCTGCTATATGAACACGGATTTTATCTTGAAGAGCTAAAAAAATATCCACCTTTAGGCGAACCCCTGTTAAAAGAAACGCGAAAAGGCTATATCCAGAAAATAGACATTTTCACAAAAACCGTAACCTGTGATTTTGAAGACGATACCCGTGAATTTATTCCGCTGGATGAGATCATGGATTATCTCAGCGCAGCACAGAAAAAAGGCCTGAAAAAATTGACTAATGTTCTTCAAGATATCATGCAAGAAGATGCACATGACCTTAAAAAGATCGAAGACAAGGAATAGTAACCAGTGACTGGAAACCGGTAACAGGAAAATATTGCAGGGGTTCGACATGTCGACCCCTTTTCTTATATGCAATAATTATTAGAATTTGTATTCTCCAGTTATCCTTCTCCGCCAAGGCTTCGAAGGACATGCCAGTTACCCGTGTCCACCGTAGCTTCAGCGCAGGTGGAAGTTACCAGTTACCAGTTACCAGTTACCAGTTATTCTTTAAACTTTAATCTTTTATCTTTAACCAAGCCTTTGTATTTTTCTTATGATAAAGAGGTAATTATATGTTAAGCATAGGTGTAACCGGCGGCTTGGGTTCCGGTAAGTCAGCCGCCATGAAGATCTTCTATGAATTGGGCGCCAATATTCTGAGCGCCGACGATATAGCCAAACATATATTAAAGGTAGATCGTAATATTATCGAAGAAATTAAAAACACATTTGGTGCCGATTGTTATATTGACGGTGAATTACAAGCGGATGTTTTAGCATCCAGGGCTTTCCAAAATCCGGAAAATTTGAAAAAACTTAATGACATCAGTCATCCCGCGCTAAAACTACACCTTGAAAAATATATTGCCGCGATGCAGGCGATACCTGGCATTCTCATGATAGAAGCGGCCATTTTGCTGGAAGCCGGGTATCAAGATGCTTTTGATAAAATTCTTTTAATTACAGCAGATAAAAACATTCGCATGGAAAGGGCGGTTGCCAGGCAGGAGATATCGGAGGATAGTATAAAAGAACGAATAGCCCTTCAAATGCCCGAAGAAGAAAAACGAAAATATGCTGATTTTATTATTGAAAACAATGGGAATGAGAACGAATTAAAAGAAGCATGTAAAAGATTTTGGGAAGAAATAACAGTTTGTAACTAAGGTAGGGAACAGGCGCTTGTCGGGCGTATCCGCAAGTTGGCGGAGTAGACTGATGCTCATCTCAGGGCAAAAGTACAAAGTAGGGGCACAGAATTCTGTGCCCTTTTATATATGTCCCGATTAAAAAAAATTGTATTATCCAGTTACCAGTTACCAGTTACCAGTTACCAGTTACCAGTTACCAGTTACCAGTTACCAAATTGTTATTTTTCAATTGATTTTTCCGGATTTTTCCCAAAGATAAATATCAACCCGGCAACAGCCGCTAAACCAACCAGCAGGCTGAAATAAACAGGTAAGCCCAAAGCTGTCGGAATAAAACAGGCAAATATGCTGATTCCCGCAACCGGGAGTGCATACATCAACTGTGTGTTCACGTGGGCAATATGGTCACACCCCGCGCCCATGGATGACAAAATAGTCGTATCGGAAATGGGAGAACAGTGATCTCCGAAAATAGCACCCGACAAAACGGCACCAATGCTCATATAAAGGAAACTTGGTTCCGGCGATACAGCATAAGCCAGGGGAATTGCGAGCGGCATTAGAATACCCATCGTTCCGTAGGACGTTCCCGTTGCAAATGAAATAAAAGCACCGAGAATAAAAATAATAGCCGCCAGCAGGAAGGGCGGCATATTTCCACTGATGACCCCAACAAGAAAATCAGCCGTGCCCAATTTTCCAATGATACCGCTTAATGACCAGGCAAGGATCAGGATCGTCACGGTAATGACCATAGCACCCGCACCCTTGATCCATGTATTGACCGCATCTTTAAGAGAAAATATTTTTTGTCGCCAACCCATAAAGATCGCAAGAAGACTTGCAAAGACGGCCGCTTGGGTCAGGGCAATACTGGCATTGGATTCCGCGAAACATTCCCGTAAAAAGACAAAAGAAAAATTACCGCTTACCGTCGCGATCAATTCCGAATTGCCCGAGGCAAGAATATTTTGATATCCATTATAAAACAATGCCGCAAAAGCACCAACAATCAAGGTCAAAACGGGTACAAGGGCATTAGATATTTTAAGTTTCGTGTTTTTCGAAACAGCAAGTTTTTCTGTATCTACAGCGGACATTAGATTTGCACCATCAGCAAAAACCTTACCCTCAAGCCTGGCCCGGCGTTCCGCTTTTAGCATGGGACCGAAATCCCGGCGCCACTTTGCGCTAATAAAAATGAAAGCCAGAATGAGTAATGAATAAAAACGATAGGGAATGGTATGAATGAAAACACTGTAGGCATTGGCTTCAATTCCCAACATAGCATAACCGTGTTTGATCAGACCAAGCTCATAACCGATCCAAGTTGAGATCAGAGCAATATCGGCAATGGGGGCTGCCGTAGAATCAATAATGAATGCCAGCTTTTCGCGAGAGACTTTCATCTTGTCCGTAACCGGTCGCATAATAGGACCTACCGTCAATAGGTTTGCGTAATCATCAAAGAAAATAAAAATACCCATGAGCCAGGTATAAATTTGTGCGGCAGCAGCAGAACGAGCTTTTTTAGATAATTTCTCGGCAATGGCACGGGTTCCACCCATAACGGCCACAAGTGCAATTAATCCACCTATCGTGAAAGTTTGAATAACAATTCCTGCATTCCAGGAATCCGAAAGAGCTAAAACAAATTCTTGGGTCATTAAAACAAAACCACGAATGATCGCCGTCAATTTTGGTCCCGTTTGCAGAACGATCATATAAGCTCCGGAAAAGATTCCGATGAACAAAGAGACAACAACATTCTTGGTCACAAAAGCCAAGGTTATGGCGACCAGGGGAGGAAGGATACTCCAGAATTTCCAGCCAGCGGCATAGTGGGGAGCAAGGATAGGCATAAGGATGAGGATGAGCAATATAAAAATCAGCGTTAATATTCTTTTCATATTATTTTACCAAGACCATTTTTTGAGTTGCTTGAAGTTTGTTATTGATTTTTAATGTACATATATATATCCCGGATGGATGAGAAGAGGCATCCCATAAAAGTTCATGATACCCCGCTTCATATATTCCTTTTGAAAGCGTATTGATCTTTTTTCCATTTAGATCATAAATAGATAGATCTATATCGCTGACAGCAGCAAGCTGAACGCCGATAGCGGTTCTTGGATTAAAGGGATTGGGATAAGTCTTTAATAATTCATGTGTTTCGGGGACAATATCTTTTGTCCCAATAATAACTTTCGGGCGACTGATCGTGATGTCATCAAGTGTGATATATCCGGCGGACTGGTCGAATTTTACCCCAAGATAAACATCAGTATTTTTATATGGACGTAAGGCGTAAGCATACTCTGTCCAGTTGTTTGTAGTGGGGGCAATTGTTCCTAATTCTGTTGTAAAACTGGTTCTTATTGTATCGGTGTTTGACAGGTACACCGTACATCGTCGTCCAGTATATACCATATGGGCCCAAATTGACAAAGCGGCATTATCGTGATCAGGTATATGGATCTTTGGTGAAATCAACCATTGGTCAACATCATCAAAGCCATACGCCAAATCGCCGCTGCGAACCATATCATATGCTCCGTTCTCTCCCCAAAACCCACCACCGCCATAAACCCAACCTGCCTCGAAACCCTCAAAGCTTGTGTAGGCATATCGGGTAATGTCATCGGTATTCGGGTGGATATTAAATACGGCAGCCTGTTGGTCAGTATAGTCATGACTCTCTGCTGGGTTTAGGGCCGATAACAAAAACCAACCATCGTAGTATCCACCCCAACCCCAGTTAAAATGAAAATAAGTACTTGTTGTGGATTGATAGCCATCCAGTAAAAAGGCATGACCACCGCCATCGCCCTGACCGCGATAAGGCAGCGGCCTGCCGGCATCAAGTTCTTGTATGATCATTGTTTTCCATTCAGTATCAGTATAATCTTCTTTTTCTCGCTGTATCATTTCAATTCCATAATCGTAATGACTCACCAAAGCATACATCATATCTTCGTAAGCCGCAGAAGATCCACCAGGTTGAAAATCCATTTCAACGGAGACAGCACACTGATAAAGGAAGAGTGAAACATCTTCCACCTGATCGGGATATGCGGTCAATCCACCGGAGCGTGTACAGAGTGAATCCGGCATATTCTCATAATCGTAATAGGTCGTATCATGCCAGGCCGATAAAAGACTATCGGTCGTTTCGCTGTAGTACCAGCGCTTACCGAATCCCCGTTGAGGATGTTCGTAATAGTTCATTAATTGCCCCATGACAACAGCCACACAACCGACATAGGCTTTTTGTGTTGAATATCCGGGCAGAATAAAGTATGGAAATTTATCATTGTAATATCGTGTTTGATTCCATGTTGACGATATCAGTGGTTGTACAGCAGACGTGGCGGTCGCCTTGTTTAATGTTCCGGCTTCTGCGTAATTCCAATCCGAGTGTGTAATACGCTCATCAGATTTTAAAGCTTGAATTTCTTTATCATATTGTTTGCACATATCGTCAAATGCCGGGTTTTGCTGATTTACCGGCGCATTTTCAGAGTAAGCAAGAATCGCCGGGAACCCATCATCAGCCGAGCTAAGAACAAAACCGCCGTTCTTAAAAGTACTTAGATAAAGATGATCTGAAAGTTGTACACAGTCGGTTAGTGTTTTTTGCGGGAACGTGTTTATGGCAACAGTTCGAGCTTCTTCAATACTCACCGGCTTAGCGAAAATAAAAGATATAATGCCAAAGAGGCAAATGATGCACTTAAAGGTCTTCATAATTATAACCCCGTTTTACTATAAATAAGTTAAGCCTAAAAATGCAAAACGCAAAACGCAAATTAATCCTCCAAAGCTTTAACGATAGTGAATAACAAAAACAAAAAACAAGAGCATATTTTTGCTTACCCACCACCCCATTCCATCCTTTATTATTGACGTCAAAAACATTATATTTCTAACATGTACAAAAGCATTACTTGTAAAACGGCACTGAATCATCTAAACAGTAATTATTTACCGTATGAATGGGATTTGAATATTTATCGGGGATGTCTGCATCATTGCCAATATTGCTATGCTTTGTATTCGCATAATTACTTGAACTCAGGAGACTTTTTCGGATCTATTTATGTCAAAGAGAACATTGTTGAAGTGCTGGAAACCCAGTTGAAAAAACAAAGCTGGAAACACGAGACAATTAATCTTGGAGGTGTGACCGACAGTTATCAGGCAATTGAAACCGTGAAGAAATTCATGCCCGAGATCCTTCGTCTATTAATTAAATACCGGACCCCCATTTCTATTTCAACCAAATCAAAGCTTCTTCTCCGGGACAAAGAATTGTTTGAAGAGCTGGCAGAGGTCGCGGGAGCCCATGTGGCGATCAGCGTAACAACATTTGATGAAGAACTTCGAAAAAAGATCGAACCGGCATCATCGACAACAACAGAAAGATTCAAAATCCTAGAGGCTTTTAAGGGTACAAAAGTCATGGCGGGTGTGCTGATGATGCCGATCTTGCCGTATTTAACAGATAGTGAAGAAAATCTCAGAACGCTGTTTAAGTCCGCCCGGGAAGCGCAAGCGGACTATGTGGTACCGGGACTTTTAAACCTTAGACAACCAACAAAGGGACACTTTCTGAATTTTATAAAAACGACGTTTCCCGAATTGTATACCGCTTATGTAGACTATTATTCCGGAAAAGCAGATAAAAAGGCCTATCGTCAAACGGTATATGGCAGGATTTCTAAATTAAAAAAAGAATATCCGCTAACGCCAAAGCAGCGGCCTTTTCCACGGGGACCGGAGCAATTAACCCTGTTTTAGGGCCGGGGTAAATATGATTGATCGTCAATGAAACGGAGACATATGAAAAAAAGGTGTGACTGGTGCGAAAATGATCTTTTATACATGGCATATCATGATGAAGAATGGGGCGTCCCGCTTCATGATGATCGAGCGTTGTTCGAATTTTTAGTTTTGGAGGGCGCTCAGGCCGGCTTAAGTTGGTTAACGATATTGAAAAAACGAGAAAACTACAGAAAGGCTTTTCATAATTTCGATTGTAAAAAAGTTGCCGCTTATACGGAAGAAGATGTATGTCGCTTATTGGCTGATCCCGGTATTGTACGAAATCGATTAAAGATCAATTCGGCTATCCAAAATGCACGGACAGCTATAAAAATAAAAGAAGAATTTGGCTCTTTTGATGCATATTTATGGCATTATGTTGATGGCACCCCTAAGCAAAATGCGTGGAAATCTATGGCAGAACTTCCAGCCTCGACAGAACTATCCGGATTGATCAGTAAAGATCTAAAAAAGCGCGGATTTAATTTTGTCGGACCAACAATTATTTACGCATTAATGCAGGCGGTTGGTATGGTGAACGACCATACGGTCGATTGTTTTCGTTATGAAGAAATAAAAGAAACCTCAAGGGCCGCTTTTTAACATGACAGACTCACTTTCTATTCATCAAGCCAGGAAACTGATATTATTATCACAGCATTTGCCAACCACGCGGCAAGAAGGATCTGCCGTTTCGGCCACGCTGTCCACCATTGAACATCTTGGTTATATACAGATCGATACAATTTCAGCAATACAAAGAGCGCATCATCACACGCTATGGAATCGAAACCCTCGTTATAAGATCTCTCATCTTGAG
Source organism: Fidelibacterota bacterium (assembly GCA_021734505.1). Lineage (GTDB taxonomy): Bacteria > Fidelibacterota > Fidelibacteria > Fidelibacterales > Fidelibacteraceae > M50B103. Next base: position 43,205 of record JAIPIT010000001.1, read on the forward strand.
AACTTGCTTGAAGACAAACGGATCTTTGAATATTGGTCACATGCCGCGGCTTATTTACCCATGCGCGATTATCGATACAGTCTGATCCGTAAAAAAGCATTTGCACAGGGAGATCAGGACCATTGGTATGAACGAGACCCCGGATTAATGAGATCGGTTATGAAGCGAATTGCCGATGAAGGCCCCTTGATGTCCAAAGATTTCGAAGAGAAGAAGAAATTCCGAGGAGAATGGTCGTATAAACCTGCGAAGCGCGCATTAGAATATTTGTTTATGCAGGGTGAACTAATGATCCCCCGGCGGGAAAATTTTCAAAAAGTGTATGACCTGACTGAGCGGGTTTTACCCGAAAATATTGATACCAGCACGCCTGACACAAAGGAGTATGGACGCTTTTTGATCACGAGATTTTTAAAGGCGAACGGATTAGGGAAAACCTCAGAGATAAGCTATTTACAAAGAAATACAAAAACACTTGTAGAAAACACTCTATTCGAAATGTTGAGTGCAAACGAATTGATACGGGTCGACATAAAAGGCGATAGTTATTTTGCCTTGCCGGATTCACTCGAGGTGTTAAATATGCCATTAGTCCGAAATAAAGTAAAAATACTTTCACCTTTCGATAATTTGCTTATTCAGCGCAAGCGCATACAAAATTTCTTTGACTTTGATTATATGCTTGAATGTTATACACCGGCTGAAAAACGACAATACGGTTATTTTTCACTGCCGGTATTGTGGGACGGAAAGCTTGTAGCGCGCGTGGATTGTAAGGCTGAAAGAAAAAGCGGTATGTTAAATATTCAACATCTTGTGCTTGAACCGGGGCTCAAAAAGACCGAGGCATTTGCCTCTGCTTTATCTAAAGAAATCGAGAACTTCATGCGCTTCAATAACTGCATTGATCTTAAGCTGCACAAAACAACCCCCGCCGCGTTTAAAGAAGTTTTGGAAAACTCATATATGAGCACAAAAAAATAGAAGTTTAATTTTCCCCAATTTCACACTCTAAGCACTTTTCGCATTAATGGCTGTCCCAAACGGCCATAATTATAATTTTTCCTTTATACTTTATGCGTTTGCCTTTAAGGTAGTTTTGATTATATTCCGTCTAGTAATGTTTAAATAATGGAGGGAAACATGAAGAACGCATTACGGATTTTACTTGTATTGACAATCTTACTTACCGCCTTTGCACAGGCAGATGATTTTGTTAAAACCGGAATTAATGTCGGCCCGTTGCCGTCAGTGGCGTTTAACTCAGATACCGGATTTCAGTATGGTTTATTGGCAAACATCTTCTTTTATGGGGATGGGGCTATTTATCCCGATTACTATCATAACCTTTATGTTGAATGGAATAATACAACTAAAGGTGCCGGACTTGCACAGGTTACCTATGATTCAAAATACTTGATCCCCGGTATCCGCGTAACAGCCGATTTGAGTAACGTTATCAAACAAGCGTGGGGTTTCTATGGTTTCAATGGAGCCGAATCAAAATACAATGCAGCTTGGGTTGATAAAGAAAACATTAGCTATAAAAACTCTCTTTATTATGCCATGAAACGCAATCAACTGCGCTTTACGGTGAATTTTCAGGGTAACATTACCGACGAATCATTTCGCTGGTTGGGCGGTTTGGGAATTATGAACTTCAATGTAGGTTCAGTTTCCGATACGCGTGCCTGGGACTCCAGTTTTGTTGACCAATCAACGCTTTACGATGATATGGTCGATTGGGGTGCTATTAGCGCACAGGAAGCCGACGGCGGACTTGTGACTTATTTTAAAGCCGGTGTAGTATATGACTCACGCGATAACGAAGCTTGTCCTATGAGTGGTCTTTGGGAAGAATTGGTTATGACCTACGCCCCCGGTTTTCTTGGAGAAGGCGGCGGTTGGCTACAGATGACAGCTATTCATCGTCAATATTTTACACTTGTGAAAGACAAACTGTCTTTAACCTATCGATTGGGCTATCAAGGTATATTGGCCGGAAATCAACCATTTTACATGCAGGGCAATTTAGCGAACTCCAAAAGCAATGTTGACGGCCTTGGCGGAAGCAAAACCGTTCGTGGTATTATGGGCTCAAGACTTGTTGGTGATGGTTATGCATATGCCAACCTTGAGGCGCGCTGGAAGATCGTAAGATTCAACTGGATCGGTCAAAGTTGGTATTTTGGAATTAATCCTTTTGTTGACGCCGGTATGGTGGTTCAGCCTTATGCTTATGACAAAACAGGTATTCCCGCCGGTGTATATGATGATTATATCTCAGGGAACAATGAAACATTGCACCTCGGTTATGGTCTCGGTATTAAACTTGCCATGAATGAAAACATGATCCTGGCAGTTGATTATGGTTTTGCCGGTTCAAGCAATGATGGCAGCACGGGACTTTACATCGGACTTGGCTATCTCTATTAAACGACAATGAAATATTTATTTATCGCGTTGGGCGGCGCCCTTGGTGCCGTCCTTCGTTTTTCTATCTCATCTTTACTCTATGCCGCATCAAACGGCAACTTCCCATGGGGAACCCTGGCTGTCAACGTACTGGGCTCTTTTTTATTGGCCCTTTTTATTGGTTTGACCGGCGGGGAGCACACGGCTTGGTACTTCTTTCTTGCGATTGGTCTCCTGGGAGCGTTTACCACATTTTCCACCTTCAGTATGGAAACTTTTTTATTATTCAAAGTCGCTGCGGTCTGGCCGGCTATCGTAAATATGGCGGCCAATATGGGACTTGGTTTAGGTGTCGCGATCGGGGGCTTTTTTCTTGGTGAATATCTAAGATAATTTTGATTTAGTTGTACTCGGATCCAAAGTAAGTCTGGTGTTTAAACAAACCACGACCTTAGCCCCAACCTTATCTTGACCCCAACCTTAACCTTGTACATCAAAATATTTTTCACTACTATTGCTTTCGGAAGAAAATTATCATAATTTCAATTGATTATTTATAATTGGTTTAGGTAATTACGGGAGCCACTGCCGCATTTTCGGAGTGGCGCGTTTTACATTAACGGGAAATTTAAGGAGTGAAACAATGGCCAAATACCGCATTGGATGGTTGCCCGGCGACGGTGTCGGCAACGAGGTGATGGAAGCTGCAAAGATCGTTCTTGACAAAATGGAATTTGACGCCGAATATATCCATGGTGATATCGGCTGGGAATTCTGGAAAACAGAAGGGGATGCGTTTCCTCAGCGAACCATTGACATGTTAAATACGGTAGATTGTGCCCTGTTTGGCGCAATTACATCCAAACCCAAAGAAGAAGCAGAAAAAGAATTGATCCCCGAACTACAGGGAAACGGGAAAGTGTATTTTAGTCCTATCGTTCGCATGCGCCAACTTTTTAATCTTCATACGAATATGCGCCCATGTAAAGCCTATGCAGGAAACCCCTTAAATTATAAAGATGATATTGATATTACGATCTTCCGTGAAAACACAGAAGGTATGTATGGCGGTATTGAATTTTTCCCGCTTCCTCAAGATGTATATGATGCCCTGGACAGAAATCACCCCAAGATGAAAAAATTCAAAGCTGCCGGTCTTGAGAATATTGCCCTTTCAACGCGTATTATGACCAAGCAAGGCTGTAAGAATATTGTTACAAATGCTTTTGAATATGCAAAAGCATACGGTAAAAAAGCAGTTACCGTTTGTGATAAACCCAATGTGCTTCGTGAGACCGGAGGACTGATGATCAGAACCGCACGCGAAGTGGCCAAAAACTATCCGGGCATTGAACTTTGGGAAACCAATATCGATGCACAATGTATGTGGTTAGTAAAAGACCCCGGCAACTATGAAGTTATCGTAGCCGAAAATATGTTTGGAGATATTTTATCTGATCTTTCAGCACAGCTTGTCGGTGGGCTTGGATTTGCTTGCTCGGCAAATATCGGTGATAAATTAGCCGTGTTTGAACCGACTCACGGATCTGCCCCAAAATACTACGGACTATATAAAGTTAACCCCATTGCCATGATCCTGACAGCAAAAATGATGCTTGACTGGCTGGGTGAAAGTGAAATGGCCGAAAAACTTGAAAAAGCGGTTGCCGAAGTTATTGCCGAAGGAAAAGTGAGGACCTATGATATGGGCGGAAGCAATACTTCATTGGAAGTTGCGGAAGCAATTTCAGCTAAATTGTAACTAGAAACCAGTAACCAGAAACTGGAAATATATGAGACCCGGCTTTATGCCGGGTTTTTTTATTTAAGTTTTTAACAACAATGCATAATAATTAAGAATATTAACCAATGTCTTGCATAATATTAAAATATTTAATAAAAACACTTGACAATATTAATTTAGTTAATTATTATATTGCCGAAAGGAGATATTATGATACACGAATGGCAAGCTTTAATAAAAATGACGGGCGGAAAACCGGTGAAAGTAACTAAAGTGGAAATACCCGAAACCGGCATATCGATAGAAGGGGAATTTAAACTTCCGGCCTTGGCGCAACTTTCGGCGGAAGATCAATTATTCGCGGCGGTGTTCCTGAAGACCCATGGCTCGATCAAACAAATGGAAAAATTCTTTGGGATCAGCTATCCTACCGTTAAGAATCGCTTGAACAAGATCGGCGGTCATCTTGACATGGTGAATATTGATGTTGTGATCGAAGAACCCGAAAAGGATAAAGAAGAACGAATGGATATTTTGGATCGGCTGGGGAATGGTGAAATATCTCTGGATGAAGCCTTAAAAGGGCTGGAGTAAAAAATGAGCATTAGAATTATCACCAAAAATAAAGAAAAACCTTTCAGATTATATTTACCCGGGATCTTATTCTACTTTTTCCTTTTACTTTTTATAATTCTGCTTATTGTCCCGATCATAATAATTATGATCGGGCTATTGGTCTGGAATCTGATACCGGGTCAGGACAAAAGGGCAAGAGCATATACGCGGATATTCTTTAGTGTACCCAAAATATTCTTGTCAATAAGAGGGTTGACTGTTGATGTGGAATCAAAAGATACAATTGTAAAGATCAAATTTTAGGAGATAAAATCATGAACGAAGAAAGATTAAAAGTGTTAAACATGATCGCTGAAGGAAAGATCAGCGCAGAGGAAGGAAGTAAATTGCTTGAGGCCCTGGATAAAAAAGACAAACTGGCTTCGGAGCAAGCAGAACCTGTCATAAGAACAAAAGAAAAGGGTAACATTAATTACTTATACGTAGATGTCACACCCAAAAAGGAAGAGAACAAAGAAAAAGTACATGTTAAAGTTCCCTTGGCTCTCGTGAGGGCGGGTGTTAATATTGCATCTATGCTGCCTGCCGATGTGCAGGATAAAGTCAATGACGCCATGGGTGAAAAGGGCATGAAGTTCGATCTTTCATCCATCAAGCCGGAGAATATCGAAGAACTTATTCAGGCACTTGAAGAAATGGAAGTCAATATTGATTCAGATGAACACACAGTTCGAGTTTACTGCGCATAAAGAACACTACAACATCTCAATATGCAAAAACCCGACTCTCCGTCGGGTTTTTGCAATAAGTTAATTAAGCAAAATGTGTAACATTTTGCGATGATATTAAAAAGTTATTGTAAAGACACGCCATGGCGTGTTGCTACCGGTTGTTTTTATGTCTATCGCAAAAGCTTCGCTTTTGCTCAAATTAAAACAAATTCATTTGCGGATCCACAGGCTTATAAAAATTCATTTGAGTGGCGAAACGCAGTTTACTGCAAATTTGATAATAAGCTTTGTTGATCGCTTCGGCGTTCGGACTGTCACATTCGTAGGTATTCCCGAACATGTCAATATACTTTTCCTTTATTCCCGGGAAATATTTATCCAATTTATCATAGAACCATTCCCGCTGTCCATGGCGCTGGGTCAGTCCGGGCCACGCAAGGGCATATTTTGCACCGACCTGATGAGCATGATGTAACAGTTCAGTGATATTTTCAACAGAATCCGTGATCCAGGGCAGTACGGGAGAAATAATGATCCCGGTATATATTCCCGCGGCGGATAATACCTTCATAGCCTCAAAACGTTCTGAAGATACCGGAGCGCCGGGTTCAAGTTTGCGTGAAAGTTCATCATCGTTTGTTGTAATGGTAAACGATACCGCCGCATAGATCTTTGAAATGTTTCTTAAAAGATCAATATCCCTGACGACCATATTGCTTTTAGTAATAATATGAACCGGAAATTGATAGCGATAGATCAATTCGAGTGCTTGTCTTGTTAAACCCAGCTCTTCTTCAATAGGCATATAAGGATCATTCATGCTTCCCGTGCCGATGGTCTGTTTTTTCCTTTTCGCCGAAAGCTCTTGTTTCAGGAGATCAATGGCATTCTCTTTGATCAAAATATCGGCAAAATTCTCAATTTGATAGCAAGCGGATCGTGAATCGCAATAAATGCACTGATGCTGACACCCGCGATAAATATTCATATTATAAGCAATGCCGAAAGGATCAAAACCCTTGTTCGTTAGTGGAGATAAGATCGATTTAGCGTGAATACGTTTGATCATGGATCTATTCGATTAATGTGTAAAAAACTATTCCGGATAATCCTGTTCCCCGTCAGGGAAGCAATCAGGTATATCCGGTTATTGCGTCTGAAGTATTATCGGGTCAAATCACCACTTGCCCTCTTTAAGGACCGTCTCGATCATGGCAAGATAGTTTTCCGGTTTAACATATTCGGGAATAGAATTGGAAGAACCCGCACACCAACCGCCCTTCCCTTTGGCAATATTAATAAAATCACGTGTCAATTTTCGGATCTCATCAGGTGTCGCACGACAGAGCTGATCAAGATCAATACCACCACAGAGGCAAATCTTATCGCCGACGCGGTCTTTCAATTCCGCCATATCCATGGAAATCGGTTCCACGGGATGGAGGCTACTGATCCCAATATCCTCAATAAGCTCCGGCATTACATCGTATAGCACACCGTCTGAATGATAAATAAAAGGAATATTGCGTTTTTTGGCAAGTTTGCCAATACGCTTTAAATAAGGGAAAAGATGTTCACGGAGAAAATCGGGACTCACCATTAATCCCGATGAGTATGCAATATCATCACTATACCAAAGTATTTTCACAAAATCCATTGAAGCCATGGTTTCGAACATACTCATGACCAGACCGCCGATCCTATCAAACATCGCAGATATCAGCTCGGGATCTTCATACATTTTCATTGAAAAATTTTCAAAGCCCATCATTTCCCAGACCGTCGTATAAATATCGCCATATTGACCAATAATTCCCATGTCATCCGGGATAAGTTTTCCGGCTTCCTCTAGTCGGGAATATTCCAGATCGCTGATCTTTGCCCATTCATATTTCTCAAAAGATTCCCAATCCTGAACCACGCCGCCGTGTTCTGAGGACCAGGATCTGTCTGCCGCGACATTCGCATTTTTAGCAATAGACCGGTTGGTTTCAATATGGATACCCGGCTGGACTTTAATAAAATCATATCCAAGACCTCGCATAAAAGCGATCTCGTCCTTTACGGTATCTGCGGGCTTGCCAAGAATAGCTTTTCTCATATCACCGTGGATGCCCAGCTCGATCAGGGGAATATAGTCATTGGTTTTATTGAACAGTGTTTGTTGAAAATGTTCAAAATTTGGTTTGCGTAAATGTGAGAACATATGATCACCCCTTTAAGCTTAGATATTAAGAAGACGTTTTGCTTCTTGCACTGCCTGGTTCGCATTCTTGGCATAACCTTCCGCGCCAATTTCTTTGGCAAACGCCGGGGTTACCGGTGCACCGCCTATAAATACTTTATTATTAAGATCGTTGGCACGCAGGAGTTCGATCACACCTTTCATGTTTTTCATGGTGACCGTTAATAATGCCGACATACCAATAATGGCTTCAGGGTTGTTTTTAGCGGCCTCCAGGAATTTTGGGGCTGGAATATTGATCCCAAGATCTTCTATTTCGAATCCGGCACCTTCAAGCATCATACAAACGAGGTTTTTTCCAATATCATGCAAGTCACCCTGAACGGTTCCAATAATTACTTTCCCCAGAATAAGATCAGATCCGTCGAGCAAAAGAGGCTTTATCAGTTCAAGCCCGGATTTCATGGCCTTGGCTGAAAAAAGCATTTCAGGGACAAAGATCTCGTTTTTTTCATAACGCTGGCCAACAATGGTCATCGCCGGAATGAGTCCTTGCATTAAAATATCTTCAACATCGACCCCTTCGGCAATTGCCTGTTCGGTCAGTTCGCGAACGCCGGCTTCGCCTTCCATAGCTTTTGGGAATTTTGATGTAGCATCAATGTGCCCCTGTACAACACAGTGCTTGATAGATTCAAGTATTGACATAATTACTCCTTAGTCATTTAAGCCCAAGAATATATTGCAAGTATTAGAAAGTATCAACGAAAAACGGGAAACCATCATCTCAAGAAAGAGAATTGAGCAAAAATTAATTATTCAAAATATAATACCGATTTATAGTGCCAATAATTAAAGGTGTTTTTTTACCATAAAATTTTATAACTTTTATACAAATCTAAATCTCTAAAAGGAGAAAATATGAAAAAACTCAAGAACATTTTACTCGATATTAAAAAATTGGAATCTGCGGCTTCGGTTTTACATTGGGATCAGGAAACATATATGCCGGAAGGCGGCGGTGCTTTCCGCGCCGAAGTTCTTGCCTACCTGAGCTTAATGCAACATCAAATGGCAACAGGTCAAAAACTTAAAGACGAATTATCACTGCATATAGATTATAACACAGGCGAACTTGTAAACATTACATTAAGCGAGAAAGAAAAACAATTGGTCCGACTTGTATGGAAAGACCTTAAAAAACAGGTGGTTTTACCCGATGATTTTGTCGAGGAAATGTCAAAACACACTTCAGCGACCCAACAGGCCTGGATCAAAGCAAAAAAAGCAAAAGATTTTTCTATCTATGCGCCCTATCTTGAAAAAATGATCAAGCTCAAAAAACAGGAAACTGAATTCCTGGGCTATAAAGATAAACCCTATGATGCACTTCTTGACGGCTTCGAACCGGGCATGACAACCGAAAATGTTGCAAAGCTTTTTGGCGGACTTAAAGAGCGGCTTGTAAAATTAGTTGAAAAAATTAATACCGTTCAGCAAATTGATGATTCGATCTTACAGCAATCCTTCGATACAAATGAGCAATGGAAGTTTGGCATGAAAATCGCCGAAGCGATCGGATTGAGCATGAACAATGCACGTCAAGATATATCTGCCCACCCCTTTACCATTGGTTTTCATCCCGATGATGTACGGATCACGACCCGACTAAATGACAAAATGTTACTTTCGGGTTTATTTTCAACCATTCACGAAACCGGCCATGCCATCTATGAACAGGGATTGAATAAAGAATATTTTGGAACACCCCTGGGTGAAGCCGCCTCGTTCGGTATTCACGAAAGTCAATCGCGACTGTGGGAAAACACGGTCGGGCGTAGCAAAGAATTTTGGACCTATGCGTTGCCAATTTTAAAAGAGCATTACCCGCAATTAAAAGAGGTAAGCCTGGATGATTGGTACCGTTTGATCAATGTGGTAAAACCTTCAATGATCCGCGTGGAATCGGATGAAGTATATTATTCACTTCACATCATGTTGCGCTTTGACGTTGAAAGCATGATCATTAACGGAGATGTTAATGTGAATGATATCCCGAAATTATGGAATGATAAAATGAAAGAATATTTCGGCATCACTCCAAAAGATGATTCCGAAGGCGTTATGCAGGATGTCCATTGGTCATTCGGCGGATTTGGCTATTTCCCCTCATACGCCATGGGTAATCTATACGGCGCCCAGATCATGGAACAGGCCGAAAAAGAGATCCCAGACTTATGGAAAAAAGTTTCAAAGGGTAAGTTTTTACCACTTAAAAAATGGTTAAATGAAAAAGTCCATGTTCATGGCCGTTTCTACGATCCTGAAAAACTCATTGAAGTTATTTCCGGGGCACCGCTTTCGGCGGATCCATTCATGAATTATCTTGAGAAAAAGTATAAAGAAATATATAAGCTATAAATCCAGAGGGTGCGAATAGAAGCGGAGAAGGGGTGACGTGGAGACGCGGAGTCCCTTTTTTATTTGGTTGAATCGTGGAAACGTTGAATCGTGGAAACGTTGAAAATACACCCGTCATCCTGTCCGCCAGCTGGCGGATCAGGATCTCGCTGAGGTTGCGATACGGAATTATTATGAAATCGCATGTTCAAATTCCAAAATCAATTCTAAAGAACTTCGCATATAAATCTGGCAAAGACGGATTAGTAGTCGATTATCTTGATCTTTCATGTAATGAAATTAAAACCGAGAAAATTAATAAGCTAGATACTATTGAAGGTTATTATTCAGAGGAATTTGATAAAAGAATGGGAGAAAAGTACGAAACCCCATTTGGAGATATTTCAAAGAGAATTAGAGATTTTAATAAAAATAAATTAGATAAACTCTCTTTAAGTGAGAGGGAAACAAAAACTATTCTAGATTTCTACAATAATATATTTTTTCGGGGTAAATTTGCTTTAGAAAAAGCCAATAAATACAGCCTGACATCAGTAGTGCGGCCAATTGAGCAGGAAGAATTAATAATATTAACAAGAGAAAACCTTTTTACCGGCAATTGGGTAAATATTATCAGAAATAAAACTAATATAGATTTTGTTATCCCGAGAAATTGTTTTTATGTCAAAAAATCCAAATCAGCAAAAAAACCGCATTATATATTACCAATAACTCCAAAATCAGCCATAATATTAATACCCAAAGAAGAAATTGAAGAATTTGAAACCACAAAAGGTACAAGAGACCACTATTCTGTTGATGATGAAAACACTATAAAAACTTTAAATGAATTCGCTTTAGAAATTGAAAAAGGAACTAACAATATGTTTGTTGTTGGTAATAAATTAGAACTTAGCCGATTAAAAAAATTATTATAATATATCTGCGTGAATCCGTGCAATCTGTGGATGTGTTGTTTTAATAATCCTGTGACATGAATAGATCTTTCGACTGTGTCCCGATTTATATCGAGACTCCGCTCAAGATGACACAAATATTTTATGTTTCAAGATTCATATTTATGCTTCACCGGCCGTCAACCTTGCGCTACACCGGGCAGGCGCAGATTACACGGATAAAGAAAAGATAGAGATCTATATACTTTAATTTTGTGAAGATAAAAAAAGGATCCCGAAGCGTCAGGATCCCTTACATGTCATAGACAATATATTTTAAGTGGGCTTTATTTTCTAGAAGTAAGGCTCAAAGAATTTAGCCCGGCCATCACTTGCTCTTGTCATAATAATGACTGGTTTATTATTATTATTATTATATATTACGTCAAACCCATTCCAATTTTTTGACCAAGTATATTCTCCCACTCGGCTACTTATACCTGCACTGCTCATTTTATAAAATATAACTTCCCCGGTGGCTTCTTTGTAAGTGAACAAATAGGTTATATTGTTCAATTTAAAGAATAACATGCTGCTCCATCCCTTATGTGTCGTTTTATCATAAAGGGGTGAGCCGCCCTTGTCAAGATTCCAGATTTGAGTTTTGCCCGTGGTCGAATTGTAGCAGATCAAAAAATTACTTTTATCGACAGTAAAGGTTTGTGTTGTGGTATAACCGCTGCCCAACACAATATCTGCTGTCCATTTAACTTGAATCTTATCTGTCGATAAGTTCTGTGAAGTTGCACAACTTGCAAACATCACTAAAAAAACAATACAAAGACTTTTGAACATTTTCATATTTGTTCCTTATAATTTTCCTACTCGTATGGTTTTTCGGCTCTACCCCGTTTATTAAAGTGGGTTCTGGACTCCACATCTTCATTTTTATATTTTGGGGATAACAAGACAGGAATCCCTAAATTATGGATTGTTTTTTTCGTTTTTCATTTTCTGCAATAATTCTTTCGCATGCCCCACGCCCTGATCTGCACTGAGTTTTACCCAGTGACGAGCGGCATCAAGTTCTTTTGGTGTGTCGGCGCTTTCATAAAGCAATTTACCTAAGAGAAATTGCGGGTAAGGATGTCCGCCTGACACGCTTTTTTTCAACCACCTTATGGCTTTTGCGGTATCGGGTTCAACACCGCGGCCCGCGCTATATATTTTCCCTAACATATATTGGGCTTCAGAATAATTTTGTTTCGCACAGAGGGAAAACCACTTTAAAGCTTGATCATAATCTTTGTCAGCTCCGCTTCCCGTATAATAGATCATTCCCATTTTATTTTGAGCTTGGGGGAATCCTGACATCGCGGACTTTTTATACCAATGCAATGATGTTACAGCGTTTTTTCCCACACCGATTCCATGCTGGTAGTAGTACCCCAAATAATACTGGGCTTCCGGGTTTTCTCCTTCTGCTGCCGATTGAAAATGAGCAATTGCCAGTGCCGTATCCGGAGCCATCAAGCTATCGCCTGCCATCATTTGTTTTCCCAGCTCAAGCTGTGCCTGAGACTGACCACCCTTATTGAGTGCGCACCCTAGAACAAGGATGGGGGTGAAGAGTATTACGATTGCTTTTTTTATCATAATGTGCTCCGGGATTTATATTTTAAAAGTTAATTTTGCTTTATCTTATCGCTATCAATTGCTCGCGCTTGAGCAATCGCTTTCAGCCATCCGCCATAAAGTCGTTTACGTTCTTTTTCTTCCATCTTTGGCTCAAAGCAAGCGGAATCTTTTTTGCTTCGGATGAAATCTTTCATCGTCCAAAAGCCACAAGCAAGCCCTGCAAGCATCGCAGCCCCCAAAGCGGTCGATTCCAATTGAAGTGCACGACAAACAGAACAAGGTAGAATATCTGCCTGAAATTGCATGAGCAGATCATTTGCGCTTGCCCCGCCATCTACATTCAGGGCGGCGAGCGTAACGCCGGAATCCCTTTCCATCGCGGTCAGGACATCTTTACTTTGGTAGGCAATAGATTCCAATGCGGCACGAATGATATGATTGGCTGTAGCGCCTTGTGTCAGGCCGCTTAGCGCACCCCTCACATTCATATCCCAATAAGGGGCGCCCAAACCGCTAAATGCCGGAACAAAATAAACACCATCATTGCTGTTTAATTTCGCAGCGGCAAGTTCAGAATCTGCAGCTGTCTTTAGGATCTTTAAATTATCGCGCAACCACTGAATGGCAGCTCCGGCAATAAATACAGAGCCTTCCAATGCATAAGTGATCTTATCGTTTAATCCCCAGGCTATCGTTGTCAATAATCCATTATCGGATTTTACCGCTTCTTGGCCGGTATTCATCAGCATGAAACAACCGGTGCCATAAGTATTCTTGGCCATACCGGGTTCAAAACATCCCTGACCGAATAAAGCCGCTTGCTGGTCTCCGGCGATACCGGCGATCGGGATAGAAATATTATCAAATAGATCGAGATCAGTTTTGCCATAGATCTCTGAAGAGTTTTTAACCTCCGGCAACATGCATTCGGGGATATTAAAGATCGAAAGTAATTCCTTATCCCATGACAGATCATGAATATTGTAGAGCATGGTTCTAGAGGCATTTGAAACATCGGTAATATGTAATTTCCCACTCGTTAATTTCCAAATGATCCAGGTGTCGACGGTTCCAAATAAAAGATCACCTCTTTCGGCCCATTCCCGTGCACCAACAACATTTTCCAGGATCCAATGAAGCTTGGTCGCAGAAAAATAAGCATCAATGATCAAACCGGTTTTATGTTGAAAAGTATCCGCCAGACCATCTTGTTTTAATTTTTCACAAAGTGCGGATGTACGTTTATCCTGCCAAACAATGGCGGGGTAAACGGGTAGCCCCGTAAAGCGATCCCAAACGATAGTTGTTTCTCTTTGGTTTGTAATACCAATAGCGGCAATGTCTTTTGGAGAGAGTTTAAGTTTTTTGAATAATTTGTGTGTTAGTTCAAGCTGGGTATTCCAGATATCCATTGGATCCTGTTCCACCCGATCTGGATTGGGGTAGTGCTGGGGGAATTCTGCCTGTTCCATGCCAAGGATATGAAAATCCTTATCAAACACAACGGCACGTTCACTGGATGTTCCCAGGTCGAAGGTGAGGATATACTTTGACATGATATTTACCTGATTAGTCAATTATATTTTGAGATGCGATATCTTCTTTCGCAAAAGCTACGGAGGACAAAAATCGCATCTTTACATGTATTTTAATTCTTGTCTCTTGTTTCTTTTTAAATATGGTAGGTGATCCATTCCAGGAGATCATCATAAACCACCTGCCGGTTCGTTTCATTTAATATTTCATGACGGGCATTTTCGACAATATTAACCGTTACTTCTTCAAGTTGATGTTTTCTATACATCTGTCCAATCTTTTTTGGCCCTTTGCCATGATCGCCCAGAGGATCTTCAGAACCTGAAATAATATAAACCGGTAAGGTAAAACGGATCCATTGATTATGTTCTTTTCTGGAGATATAATTCAGTCCGAAAAACAGATCGGCATACATGCTTAAAGAACAAACAAAACCGCAATAAGGATCTTGAATATATCGCTTTACAACCTTTTTATCTCTAGACAACCAGGCCGATTCACCATCTTCGAAAAGTTTATCAAAGGAATCAAATGCCATTTTGTGTAAAAAATGCGATGGACCTTTTTCGTTATGGGAAAGTTTTTGAATAAAGGCCATAGCTCTACTTGCGGCGACCAATGTTTTTGGATAAGCGGCAGTGCCGGAGAGGATCACACCGTTAATATCATCATATAACGTAATATAAGTTCTTGCAAGAAACGACCCCATGCTGTGTCCCAAAAGGATCACGGGAAGTTTAGGGTAATCCTTTCGGATTATTCCGGTCAGCATCCTCATATCCGTCACGACTTTTATCCAACCGTTTTTGGGAGCAAAATATCCTAGATTTTCAACCGAACCGGCTGTTTTACCGTGACCCCGATGATCATTAGCGTATACGGCGATCCGGTTTTTATTTAAAAATTCCGCAAAATCTTCATAGCGTTCCGCGTATTCCATCATTCCATGAGAGATCTGAAGTACCGCTATCGGTTCTTCTTCGGGCAACCAAGAGAAAAAGGCGATCTTTGCCTCGTCATCAGTTAGAAAATAATCCGTTTTTTTCATGAGCATTCCAATTTTTTACTGTCGGTAAGCTATCATATAATTTTGGTTTTATCAATAGAAAAGAAAGGTAGAAATATAAAGTAACACCTTAATACCATGGAATATGACCACGAATCATTAGAGAGCCAGGGTTTCTATAAATATTTTTTTAATACTTCAACTTTATTTGTTTTTTCCCAGCTAAAGTCATTCCTGCCAAAATGTCCGTATGCGGCAGTTGGTAAATATATAGGTTTCTTAAGATCAAGATGCTTAATAATACCAAAGGGTGTCAGCGGAAATTCTTTTCGGATGATCTTGGAGAGCCTGGTGTTTGAAATTTTTCCCGTTCCAAAAGTATCGACGAAAAGAGAGACCGGCTCAGCTTCTCCAATAGCATAAGCCAATTGAACTTCGCAACGACGGCACAATCCGGCCGCCACCAGATTTTTTGCAATATACCGCGCCATGTAAGCCGCAGAGCGATCGACCTTGGTCGCATCTTTACCTGAAAAAGCGCCGCCGCCATGACGACCGAAACCACCGTAAGTATCAACAATGATCTTCCGACCCGTCAATCCGGCATCCGCAACGGGGCCACCTTCGGTAAACGCACCGGTAGGGTTAATGTGGATCTTTGTTCTTTCGTCCATTAGTGTTCCACACACCGGCTTGATCACATGTTCTTTTATATCTTTATGCAGTTGTGTTTGTGATATGTTTTTTCTGTGGTGGCTTGAAACAACAATGGCTTCAATGCGGACAGGCTTATTGTCGTCATACTCAACCGTAACCTGAGATTTTCCGTCGGGAAATATATAATCGATCGTGCCGTTTTTTCGCACTTCAGAAAGACGATAGGCTAACTTATGAGCAAGAGAAATCGGAAGAGGCATCAGCTCTTCTGTTTCATCGCAGGCGTAACCGAACATCATGCCCTGATCGCCGGCACCATGATGATTAACACCGACACTGATATCATGAGATTGTTCGGAGATCGATTCCAAGACTCCACAATTATGACCATTAAAGCCAACATCACCATTATCGTAACCGATGTTAATAAGTGTATCTCGCGCGATTTTTTGAACATTAATATATTCCGCTTTTGTGGTCAGTTCACCGCCAATGACAACGAAGCCGGTTTTTATAAATGTTTCGATCGCAACGCGTGAATTTGGGTCTGCTTTTAATGCCGCATCAAGCACGGCATCAGAGATCTGATCACACACTTTATCGGGATGTCCTTCTGTAACGGATTCTGAGGTAAAAAAGATTTTTTCCATATAAATTCCTTTTCTAATGACAACGCTTTATGGTCTCTTGCAAACATCAAATATTTTTATATGGGCGGGAGAAGTTTATAACGTTTTGACCTCACCGGCCCACATCATTTTGCCACCGTAGCGTCACTCGGTTGGCGTTCCATTGAAGGAACTCTTGATGCGGGATGAAGATATAATGATTTTTTGCAAGGCGCAATAAAATTTTATGTAAAAAAGCGCGGCCAACTAAATTGACGGAAAGAAAACACGCAGCATTATATTGATTTATTTTTCGATTAATTTTTATTATCAGAGCCACTTTTTGCGTTTAAAGAAACGCAACATAAATCCGGCAACCACCAGTAAAACTGTCCAGAATATTGGATAACTGTACTTAAAACCCAATTCGGGCATGAATTCAAAATTCGTCCCATAGATACCCGCAATAAAAGTTAAAGGGATAAAGATGGCCGAGAAAATGGTCAAAATCTTCATGATCTCATTCAATCTATTGTTGATGCTGCTGTTGTAAATATCCAGATGATCGGAAAGCATGAGCCGATAGGTGTCGATTGATTCAACGGCTTGTGTAGCAATATCCAGCAGGTCTTTAATAAAGGGGATCGTATCATTATTCAGGAGGTTGGAATCCAAATGACTCAATTGCAGCATAAATTCTTTTACCGGACGTATCGTTTTTCGAAGATAGTTCATTTCTCGCTTATAATCATTGATCTTGCCAAGAATGCTTTTGTCAAGGTTTGAAAGAATTTCATCTTCAATTTCCTCAATTTGCTCTCCAATACGTTCAATAATGATCATGTAATTGTCGATCACAGAATCAAGAAGTGCATGTGCCAGATAATCAATACCATGATTCCGTATGCGCCCAAGTTTATTACGAATACGATTTCGCGCCGATTCAAAAACATCACCGGGTCGTTCCTGGAAAGTGATCAAGAAATTTTGCCCCATGACCATACTTAATTGTTCACTTTCAATTTTATTATTGTCGCGATCATAGCGCATCATTTTAAGAGTAAAGAACAAATGATCATCATATTCTTCCATCCTGGGCCGTTGCCCCGTGTTAACAATATCTTCAACCACCAGGGGGTGTAATTTAAAATTCTTTGCTATGGCTTTTATCGCATCCGTATCGTGCAGGCCGTTGACATTCACCCAAGAAACGGACGACGATTCTTTTAAGCGGGTCAAATCACCAATAGTACCCGGGTCAAATTCTTCAAGCAATTCTTCGTTATAATCAATAACATGCATATTGATCTTATCCATTTTTCTTTTGCCGATAAAGACCGGCTCTCCGGGGATATTTCCGATCAACGCCTCTTTTTGCTTTAGAAATCGTGCCATGATCCTCTCCTTGAAAATGTAATAGACCATTTTACACATTCTGAAGGGTTATTTCAATGAAATAAATTTCCATAGATCTTTCGACATAAGCGAATAATTTAATAAATGTAGTCAGGACAATTTCTTTGTATATTTTTGCCATAAAATGTATTATTGTGAAGAGAAGTAATTTTGTTTATATCATAACGAGGTGATCATGAAAGCTTTTTTTGAATCCCTGAGCGTGCCTCCCGAAGTACTTGAAAAGTTAATTATTTCGATAATCTTTTTTATTGTACTTACCCTGATCAAGTTCTTAAGTAATCTTATTGTTCGCAAGCGCGTCAAAGATGACAAAAAGGCATATAGCTGGAACCGGGCCATCGTTTATATTTATACGGTACTTTTGATCATTTTGATCGGATCGGTCTGGGTAAAAGGAATGAAATCCCTGACAACATTTTTGGGCCTTGCCAGTGCGGGTCTGGCAATTGCCATGCATGATACGATCGCCAATCTGGCGGGATGGTTCTATATTATGTCTGTCAAGCCGTTCAAGGTGGGGGATAGAATTGAGGTTGACCATATCATAGGAGATGTCATAGATCTTCGAATACTACAATTCAGTATGGTTGAATGTGGGAATTGGGTTGATGCGGACCAAAGTACAGGAAGAATTATTCATATACCGAACAGCAAAGCGATTACGGGAGCGATCGCCAACTATGAAATCGGTTTTAAATATATATGGAACGAGGTCCCCGTACTGATAACATTTGAAAGTGATTGGAAAAAAGCAAAAGAACTTATTAATAAAGTATCGGATGAAAATGTTCTTCATCTTTCCCAGGGGGCGCAGCAACAAATACGCAAGGCCGCTAAAAAGTATCTTATCTTTTATGATAAATTAACGCCCATTGTTTATACAACCGTCAAAGAAAGTGGCGTTTTGCTGACTCTCCGTTATTTGGTCAGTCCCCGATTGAGACGGAACAGTGAACATCAAATATGGGAAGCACTTCTTGATGCGCTTGATAAGGAAGATAATATTCAACTGGCATATCCTACCAAGCGGACATATATGAGCGAAGCATATCAACTGCCGGGCGTTAAAAACAATAAACAGTAAATTGTGTTGGACGAAAAAACACAAAGTACAATATTAGAAAAGCAAGAGTTTGCCACTCTTTGTTTTAAACTATAAGCTTCTCTTAAAAAATACTTTGCATTTATTCTCCCTCTCAACTAAATTTACCAAGGATAAAATTTGAGGAAGTTTATAAGACTATCGTTTTGTTAAAGGCTATTGAAAATCGTGTTAACGCAGGACAGGAGCCTTTGGCGAACGTTTTTACCGAACGCTAAAAGCCCGTTCGGTTTTTTTTAAAGGATAAAAAGTGGATTATTTAAAGATTATCATTCTCGCCGTTATCCAGGGATTAACCGAATTTTTACCGGTTAGTTCCTCGGGACATCTTGCTTTGGCAGAGTACCTGCTGGGCATAGAGTCTCCGGGTGTAACGCTGGAAGTATTCTTGCATTTTGGTACTTTTTTATCTGTGCTGGTGATCTTTTGGAAGGATATAGCCAAGATCATTATTGCGGTTTTCGGTAATTTCTGGAAGGTATGGAAATATCCAACGGTTATGAAAGAGAATGAAGACTTTGCGATGGGTGTTTATATTGTACTTTCAATGATCCCCGCGGGCATTATCGGTCTGGTCTTTGAAAATCAAATAGATGCTCTTTTTAGCAATATTCTCTTAGTAGGTATTGCATTGGTTATAACGGGTATCATGTTATTTTTTACACAGTGGGCGCAAAACGAGCGACGACCCCTGAAAGGATGGCGGGCTATCCTAATGGGAATTGCACAGGCGATCGCCATTATTCCGGGAATCTCCCGTTCAGGATCTACCGTTTCAATGGGTATGTTCCTCGGCATGCCCCGCGAAAAAGTAGCAAAATTTTCTTTTTTGATGGCGCTTCCACTTATTTTTGGCGCAACCATCTTACAAGCAAAAGATGCTTTTGCAGCAGAAGGTTTTGTTTGGTCCGGGATCATTATTGGAACCGTAACGGCATTCTTGTTTGGGTATTTTGCCGTTAAGTGGCTGTTAAGAGCAATCATTAAAGGAAGGCTTTATTTGTTTGGTTTTTACTGTCTTGCCCTGGGTTTTTTAGCAATTATTTTTGGATAGATTATGAGTTGGCTTAGCGACTATGAACATGAACTGGCAATGATCCGAAGCGGAAAGCTTAAACCCGTTTATTTTGTATATGGGAACGATTATTATTTGCGCGATACCGCGGTACAAAGCATACGAAAAAGCATGAGCGAACAAGGGATCAGCTATGATTACGCATACCACAATGCCGCCGAATTGGATGCTTCCGAACTTCAAAATGTTTTGTTCGGGACGTCGCTTTTTCAATCGAACCATTGTTCGGTTATTAATAATGTAAAAGGACTTCTGCCATCTGCGCGTAAGATCATGAATAACTATCTACAGCAACCCGAAGCTTCCAATGTGTTGATCTTGACGGCCGATGAAGTCGATGGTCGTAACGCATTTTATAAACGCATTCAAATGAGCGCCGGTACCCTGATGGCCAACTCACCTTTTGAAAACGAGATTCCCGGCTGGGTGAGGCAATATACCGCAAAGATCAACCGGACGATCGACGTGAATGCGATCAATGAACTTATTCGTTATGTTGGTTCTGATCTGGGGAAATTGAGCAATGAAATAGATAAAGTACACATTTATTTGCCCGAAGAACAAGCGATCACACGGGATGATATACGAAAGATCAGCGGCTATTCAAAAACCTACAGTATTGACCAGCTTCTTGATGCCATAGGCCAAAGGAATAAAAGCGCGGCCGTTGCAATATGCAAAAACCTTATTGAAAATGGCGTCAGCGATGTATACCTTATCATCGCTATGTATCAATATATCTGGAAATTGATCCTTTTAAAAGATAAGCGACTTATCGCATCACCGGATCTTTCAAAACATGTTAGGGTCTATCGCCCCAAACAACTTGAACAGCTAAAAATGGTAGCAACCCGTTTTTCAATGCCTCAATTGAAAAAAGCGATTTCTAAATTAGTGCAGGCGGACCGCCGGGTAAAAACAAGTTCATGTGACCCCGTAAGCAATTTTATGATCACCTTAGAGGGAATATTGGCCTGATATGGATAGAGAAAAAATAAAATATACCGACGAAGAACTGGTAAAACGTTTTCAAGAAGGCGATGAACGCGCCTATATTGAACTGGTCAAACGATATAAAGACCGTCTTTTAAATTTTGTGTATCGTTATCTTAATTCATTTGAACAATCTGAAGATGTTGTCCAGGACACACTGATGAAACTTTATACCAGCGCACACATGTATCGCGAGATCGCGAAATTCAGTACATGGATATTTACCATTGCCGCAAATTTGGCAAAATCCGAATTGCGCAGGCTGAAACGCCGTCGCGTTATTTCTATCCACAGTATGGGATTTGACGATAAAGAATATGAAATCCCTTCCGAAGATTATGATCCGGCAAAAGAAACCACCTCTAATTATGGTGAAAAACAAATCCAACAAGCCATTGATACGCTACCGGACCAATTTAAAACCGTGATCATTTTACGGGAAGTACAACAACTGTCCTATGAAGAAATCAGCCAGATACTTGGTATTTCAATTGGAACGGTCAAGAGCCGGATCAATCGCGGACGCTTGCGGCTGCAAAAATTACTGAAAGAATTAAAGGAACAATAAAAATATTGGAACATTTCAGAGACTGATGATTTTTAAAGTGGTATTTAAAAAATTGTAGGAGGTATTGCGTATAGATGGATTGTTACAGTTTTGATAGAATCATATCTGATTATATCGATGCAAACCTGAACGTTAAATTACGACAAGAAGCAAACGAACATATTGAAGCGTGCCCAAGATGCCGGGAAAAACTCGCAGATTTGAAAAGCATTTTAAGCAAACTCAGTTCTATGCCGACCTGTAAAACGCGTTCTGATTTTGAGTCCAGGCTTATGGACCGCATCAATCAAACAAAAGAACAGAAAGAAAGCCGTTTTATCCGGATGTTTCAGGATTATTCCCGGCCGATTTCTGTAGTAGCGGCAGTGATGCTTCTTGTTGCGACATCGATATTCGTTTACACATCGGTGGTTATACCCAATTCTCCGGATTCAATTCCCTCAGCCGAGATCCGCAGTATGGAGCCGAATAAATCCATAACCCCACCCGCAACGGCAATCGCAAATGTAAAACCGACACTGGTTAATGCGAACAATGTAGGCAGTCTTCCGGACACAAATAAGGTGGAAACACAGAATTACAACAACCAGATCATGATGGTAAACGAATAAATAATTTGGAATTGTTCAATTATTCCTTATATTTGCCCGCAATTAAAAGTGCAGAGGAGCAAAAATGGCTAGACCACAAACATTTGGAGCAAAGATCGCCAACCGCGAAAAAGCAGGAAAAACCTGTTCTGTTTGCGGACAACAGATCTCTTATGTAAAACATTATGCAAACGTCAAAAATACAGACGGCAATGTAAAATATAAACAAAAAGTCGTTGGTATTTGCGGATGTAATAAAAAGGATTATCTCGATTAAGAGACAAAACTTTCTCAAGTTTTAAACACCTCGATCTATCGGGGTGTTTTTATTTTGACAGATATTTTTGACAAGAGAG
>JAIPIT010000048.1 GCA_021734505.1 Fidelibacterota bacterium
GTACCGTAGGCGCTGGTGTTGTAATTGAGATCATTGAATAAAGGCATAGAGCATTATGGCAGGACAAAAAATACGCAATAATATCATTTTGGCATGTTCGGATTGTAAACGTCGAAACTATACGACAACTAAGAACAAACGGAAACATCCGCAACGCGTGGAATATAAAAAGTACTGCCCGTGGTGCCAAAAACATACCTTGCACAAAGAAACGCGCTAAAAGTGTGACAGGTCTGTAGTTCAACTGGCAGAGCAGCGGTCTCCAAAACCGCAAGTTGGGGGTTCGAATCCCTCCAGACCTGCAGAACAAACGAGGACAAAGAAATGAAATTGTTTGACAGAGTAAAAGAATTTTTTAGCGGAGTTCGCTTCGAATTGAAGAAGGTCAATTGGCCTACTTGGGATGAACTGAAATCATCTACGACTGTAGTACTGGTCTTTTCGATCTTTATTACACTGTTCATCGCAGTCGTCGACTTGGGTGTAGGTACCCTTGTCCGTAAATTAATTGATTGGATGTAATACTATGAAATGGTTTACACTGAAAGCATTATCCGGAAAAGAGCGGGCCGTAGCCGATCGAATTCTGTTTGAAGCAGAAGCTTCCGGGTTTGCCGAATCCATCGAAAATGTACTGGTCCCGACTGAAAATGTTGTTGAAATGCGGGATGGTAAAAAACGTTCAAGGGTGAAAGTATTTTATCCCGGTTACATTATGATCAAAATGGACATGACATCTGAAACTAAATATTTCGTTGAAAACATTTCCGGTGTGATCAGTTTCGTAGGATCTAAGGGTATTCCTCAGGTACTTACAGAAAAAGAGGTTGCGCGTATTCTTGGCGAAGTCGAAAAGAAAGACGGCCGGGAAGTTATGGCAACACCCTTTAATATGGGCGACCCCATTAAGGTTGTTGACGGTCCTTTTGTTGATTTCTCCGGAATCGTTGAAGAAGTCAATGAAGAAAAGCGCAAACTGAAGGTCATGGTCAGCATATTCGGGCGTTCAACCCCGGTAGAGCTGGATTATCTTCAGGTGGAAAAAGAGAAATAAGAACGATAAAAACCTAAAAACAGGTAAAATTAGTATGGCAAAGAAAGTAGAAGCATTTATCAAATTACAGCTTCCCGCAGGAAAAGCAAACCCTTCACCCCCCGTTGGTCCGGCACTTGGACAGCATGGTGTGAATATCATGGAGTTTTGTAAGGCATATAATGCCAAAACACAAGATCAGATGGGTACGATCATTCCTGTTGTGATCACGGTTTATGCAGACCGGTCGTTTTCCTTTGTAACGAAAACACCGCCCGCAGCCGTTTTACTCAAAAAAGCTGCCAAGGTCGAAAAAGGATCTGCGGTATCTAACAAAGAAAAAGTTGGAACTGTAAAATCTAAAGATCTTGAAGAAATTGCCAAGTTGAAAATGAAAGATTTAAACGCCCATACCGTTGAGCAGGCCATGCGAATGATCGCCGGAACTGCCAGGAGCATGGGACTAAAGGTTGAAGGTTAACTGGAGGCAGGAATTAATGAATCAAAGTAGGCGATATTCGGCAAATCAAGACCTGTTCGATAGAATGCAAGAATATGCATTAGTCGACAGTATTGAATTGATTAAAAAAGCCGCAAATGCCAAATTCGACGAATCCATTGAATTGACATTGAACCTCGGTGTTGATCCTAAGTATGCCGATCAAAATATTCGCGGAACGGTAATCCTTCCGCATGGTACCGGCAAGAAAGTTCGTGTA
Organism: Fidelibacterota bacterium; assembly: GCA_021734505.1. Lineage (GTDB taxonomy): Bacteria > Fidelibacterota > Fidelibacteria > Fidelibacterales > Fidelibacteraceae > M50B103. The sequence goes on from JAIPIT010000048.1 coordinate 1,753, forward strand.
TTGGTCCTGGCCCAAGGTGATAAAGTCAAAGAAGCGGAAGCTGCTGGGGCTGATTACGCAGGGTTGGAAGATTATATTAAAAAAATCGAAGACGGATGGTTTGATTTCGATGTTTGTATTGCAACCCCCGATACGATGCGTCATGTTGGTAAGCTCGGTCGAGCTTTGGGTACCCGCGGTTTAATGCCAAATCCCAAAACCGGTACGGTCACCAATGATGTTGAACAAGCGGTGAAAGAAGCAAAGGCAGGCAAGATCTCTTTCCGTGTTGATAAGTACGGTATTGTTCATGTTGTTGTCGGGAAAGCATCATTTTCCACCGAACAGCTGAAAGACAATGTAAAGGGAATGCTGGGAACGATCATGAAGTTGAAACCGACGACCTTAAAAGGCACATACCTTAAGAAGATGTCAATTTCTTCGACACAAGGCCCTGGTATCAAAATTGATAAACAATCAGCATTAGCGTAGGAGGTTTGTTCATGCCAACCCCGAAAAAAATCGAAGCAGTTCAGGAAATCTCGGAAAAAATAAAAGGCGCAGGTGCCGTATACTTTTCAGATTATCTCGGTTTGACCGTTGCACAGGTTAACGATCTCCGCTCTGAATTGTTTGAAAAAGATGTAAAGATGCAGGTTGTTAAGAATACCTTGATCCTGCTTGCTCTAAAAGAGCTCGGCTATGATGTAGAGAAAAAAGCCTTTCTTACCGGTTCCACCGCATTAGTATATGGTGAAGACCCGGTTGCACCGGCAAAGATCCTCAAAGAATTTAAGAAAAAAATGAAGGATCTGAAAAAACCCGATGTAAAGGCACTTATCTTCGATGGCGAACTCTGTGAGAAAGAAAAAATAGATCAGATCGCCGAACTTCCGACCATGGATGTTCTGTTAAGTACTTTGCTTGGCGCTTTACAATCATCAATGCAAAAGGTACTGGGATGCTTGCAATCCCCGATGCGCGATATGCTTGGCGTATTAAAATCACTTGAAGAAGTAAAACAATAACATAAAACACACCTCAATAGAATTTGAAGGAGGATTAAAATGGCCGATATTAAAAGAGCCGATGTATTAGCATACTTAGAGACAGCAAACATGCTGGAAATCTCAGAATTGATCAAAGAGATCGAAGACAAATTCGGAGTTACCGCAGCAGCACCGGTTGCAATGGCGGCCGCTCCTGCAGCCGTAGCAGCAGCCGAAGAAGTACAAACTGAATTTGACGTCATGCTTCAGAGCTTTGGTGAAAAGAAGATCAATGTCATTAAAGTTGTTCGTGAATTGACAGGTTTAGGCCTCAAAGAAGCTAAAGACCTTGTTGAAAGCGCACCTGTAGCTGTTAAAGAAGCATTGCCAAAAGACAGCGCTGAAGAAATTAAAGCAAAACTTGAAGAAGTCGGAGCTACCGTAGAACTAAAATAATGGTTGTACGGGTAACGCTCAATGAGTTCAAAAATGAGCCGTCACCACAGCGATGGCTCTCTTTGTTTTAATAAAATTTACAAGGGAGGAATATCTCTTGGCTAGTATAAAAAGAAAGATCAAACGGACATCTTTCTCCAGGATCAAGCATGTTCTTGATACCCCGGATCTTCTGGATGTGCAATTAAGTTCATATGAGGACTTTTTGCAAACTAAGGTTCGGCCGCACAAGCGCCTTGATCTCGGACTTGAAAGTGTGTTTCGTACTATCTTTCCGATTGAAGATAATCATGATACTTTTGTACTCGAGTATAAGTATTATACGATCGGAAAGCCTCGCTATGAAGAACAGGAATGTGTCGAGCGCGGTATTACCTATTCTGCTCCATTAAAGGCTAAATTAGTGCTTAAGGTTGCAGAAGAAGATTCAGACAATCCAGCATTGGCCGAAACGGTTGAACAGGATGTATTTTTTGGTAATATTCCTTTCATGACTTCTCGCGGTACCTTTATTATTAATGGCGCCGAAAGGATCATCGTTTCCCAGCTCCAGCGTTCACCGGGTGTTTTCTTTAATGATGCCCGCCATCCCAATGGCACAGTTCTCTATAATGCACGTATTATCCCGATGCGCGGATCCTGGGTGGATCTGACCACCGATATTTTTGATGCGATCTATGTAACCATTGATCGTCGCAAGAAATTCCCGGTCAGTATTTTCCTTCGGGCCATCGGTTTTAGTACCGATTATGACATTCTTCAGCAATTCAATGTTTTAGAAACACTTCCTCTTAGCGGCGAACTTGAAGGCCGCATGGTCGTAACTCCGGTTATTGACAGTAAGAGTGGTGAAGTTCTGCTTGATGCTGGAACACCTGAAGATAAATGGATCGAATTGGACTTACAACTGATTGGTGAATTGAAAAAAGCCAAAGTCAAGAACATAGAAGTTGTTGACACAAAGCGTGAAGTAGATTTCAAATTGCTTGCCAATTCCATTCGTCGTGAACGCGATAAATTAGGTATCACAGATGAGGAAGGGCGCGAACCAACCTCTGAAGATGCATTGATCTATTTATATCGCAATTTGCGTAACGGTGAGCCGCCCAATGTGGATACGGCACAAAAATTCTTTGAGAAGCTATTTTTCTCACCAAAGAAATACGATCTTGGACAGGTCGGCCGTTACCGTATGAATAAAAAGTTCAATTTAAACATCCCGCTTGATAATACCGTGATCACGCCAGAAGATATCGTGATGATCGTGGAACAGTTGATCGCAATGCGCCGTGGCGAAAAAGCTTCGGATGATATCGATCATCTGGGTAACAGGCGAGTAAAGACCGTAGGTGAACAGCTGGCAAACCAGTTCTCACTTGCTTTTACTCGTATGTCACGGACTATTAAAGACAGGATGAATATTCATAATGCAGAAAACCTGACCCCTCAGGAACTGATCAACAGTCGTATTTTGACCTCAGTGATCAATACCTTTTTTGGTACTTCACAGATGTCACAGTTCATGGATCAAACCAATCCGCTTGCGGAATTGACCCACAAACGTCGACTATCAGCTCTGGGCCCGGGCGGTTTGACACGTGAACGCGCTGGTTTTGAAGTGCGAGATGTGCATTATACTCATTATGGACGCCTTTGCCCGATCGAGACCCCCGAAGGTCCCAATATCGGCTTGATCTCATCATTGGCAAGTTATGCAGTCATAAACCGTTTGGGGTTCATTGAGACTCCTTACCGGAAAGTCGGACATGGAAAGAACGGTACGAAAGTTTCCAGTTCTATAGAATATTTGTCAGCAGATGATGAAGATCGCAATATGATCGCACAAGCAAATGCGCCTCTAACCGATAAGAGTGAATTCGAAAGTAACCATATTCGTTGTCGTCACCAAGCTGATTATCCGGTGGCAAGTCCTGAAGAAGTAAACTATATGGACGTGTCTCCGATCCAGATGGTATCTGCGGCAGCAAGTTTGATTCCTTTCCTCGAACACGATGATGCAAACCGTGCTTTGATGGGATCAAACATGCAACGCCAGTCCGTTCCGCTTTTAACACCAAAAGCTCCGCTTGTTGGTACGGGAATGGAACCCGATGTAGCGCGTGACAGCCGTGCGGTTGTTACTTCGCCCATCGATGCATTGGTTGAATATGTAGATGCGCGAAAGATCATTCTGCGTCCGCTCGATGATTTCGATGCTGATGTCTCTTTGGATGAAAATGAAGGCCGTGTGGTCTTTGACTTGAAGAAATTCCAGAGAACAAATCAGGATACAAGTATCAATCAGCGTCCTATTGTACGCAAGGGTCAAAAGGTTAAGGCCGGTGAACCCATTGCTGACGGTACATCAACCGATCAGGGTGAATTGGCATTGGGACGTAACGTCCTGGTGGCATTCATGCCTTGGCGTGGTTACAACTACGAAGATGCTATCATATTGAATGAACGCTTAGTGAAAGAAGATGTTTTTACTTCAGTTCATGTAAAAGAAGTAGAATTGGAAGTCCGGGATACTAAACGAGGTAGCGAAGAATTAACTCGCGAGATCCCGAACGTTTCCGAAGAAGCAACGAGAAACATCGATTTAAACGGTATGATCCGTATCGGTGCTCCGGTAACTCACGGTGATATTATCATCGGTAAGGTCACTCCTAAAGGGGAGACCGATCCGACACCTGAAGAAAAACTGCTTCGCGCCATTTTTGGTGAAAAAGCCGGTGACGTTAAAGATGCTTCCCGTCGTGCTGACCCCAGTACCAATGGTGTTGTGATCGATACACGCCTCTTCGAACGCAAGGGTAAAGAATCCCGACGCGACGAAAAGGAAAAGATTGAGAAACTGGCACGTGAACTGGGTGATCGCCTTATCACATTACGTAAGAAATTTGTTGGTAAATTACAGATACTTCTAGAAGATCAAGCTTGTACAGGTATTTACAATAAGGGCGGAAATATCGTCCATACAAAACGCAAGTCATGGAACTGGGAATTTTTTGAAACATGTGATTTCGATGATATCGATCTTGAAAAAGCATGGATCGAAAATGAAGAAGTCTATGCTCGGGTATTGAAACTGGTTGAAAACTTTCAAAGTATCTCCTTTGAGATCACGGAAGATATTCAGAATGAACAGTTCAAAGTCCGTGCAGGCGACGATATGCAACCCGGTGTTCTCAAACTTGCAAAGGTTTACATCGCAAGTAAGCGTAAGATCTCCGTGGGTGATAAAATGGCCGGACGTCATGGTAACAAAGGTGTCGTCTCCATTATCGTTCCCGAAGAGGATATGCCCTTCCTTCCGGATGGTACACCAGTAGATATCGTATTGAACCCGCTTGGCGTACCTTCTCGTATGAACTTGGGTCAGTTATATGAAACCATGTTGGGATGGGCCGCAAAAGAATTGGGTGTTCATTTTGAAACACCTGTCTTTGATGGCGCAACCTATGGTGAAATTGTTGATCTGATGAACCAGGCAAATCTTCCGGAAAATGGCAAGATTGATCTTTTTGACGGTCGTGATGGCCGTAAGATCGATAACCCAGTCGCTTGCGGATACATCTATATGATGAAATTGGCACACATGATCGAAGACAAAATGCATGCACGGTCTACAGGACCTTACTCCCTCATTACTCAGCAGCCACTCGGCGGTAAAGCGCAGTTTGGTGGACAGAGATTTGGTGAAATGGAAGTATGGGCTCTGGAAGCTTACGGTGCTGCGCATACACTTCAAGAAGTTCTTACAGTCAAATCCGATGATGTTGACGGTAGAACGCGTATTTATAACGCGATCGTGAAAGGTGAAAACCTGCCCGCATACGGAACCCCGGAATCCTTTAATGTTCTCTTGAAGGAACTTGAAGGCTTGGGTATTGAAATGGATTTGATATAATATCCTTCTATAGGAGGAGATAAATTGGCATTAAGCACATTACAACAGAAACCGGTGACAAAAGACTTTCAGACAATTCAGATACGTCTTTCCTCACCGGAGTCAATATTAAGTAAATCCCGTGGCGAAGTCCTAAAGCCCGAGACTATCAATTATCGTTCCTACAAACCGGAAAAAGACGGTTTGTTCTGTGAAAAGATCTTTGGTCCGGTCAAGGACTGGGAATGTCACTGCGGTAAGTATAAGCGCATCCGCTATAAGGGGATCGTCTGTGACCGTTGCGGCGTAGAAGTTACCCGTAAAAGTGTCCGTCGCGAACGCATGGGTCATATTAACCTGGCAGTTCCGGTGGTACATATTTGGTTCTTGAAATCTATTCCTTCAAAACTGGCGAATGTGCTGGGTATCCCTGCTAAAGAGCTGGAACAGATCATTTACTATGAATCATATGTAGTGATCCAACCGGGTAAAGCCGAAGTTGAAGAAAACGGAAAGGTTCGTCCTGTCAAACATATGGAATTGTTGGACGAAGACACCTATTTCGAATTACTCTACATGTACGGCGAAGAAGCGGAAGAACCCATAGATGAAGAAGATCTCTTCATTGCTAAAACAGGTGCACAGGCTGTTTATGAGCTGTTGGTCGACTTAGATGTCCCTCAGCTTGTCAGTGATCTGAAAACTCAGCTGCGAAATACAAAATCTGTCTCTGAACGTGACGATATTGTAAAGCGTCTGAAGATCCTGAAATCCTTTACCACCAACAATGAAGATGAACCGACCAATCGTCCGGAATTTATGATCCTTAAGGTACTCCCGGTCATTCCTCCCGAACTGCGACCTCTTGTTCCGCTTGAAGGCGGACGTTTTGCAGCTTCGGATTTGAACGACCTTTACCGTCGTGTGATCATTCGGAATAATCGTTTGAAACAGTTGATCGACATTAAAGCACCCGAAGTCATTCTGCGTAACGAAAAACGCATGCTTCAGGAAGCTGTTGATTCACTTTTTGATAATGGAAGAAAACGCGCGGCTGTCCGTTCAGGTACACGCCGTCCGCTGAAGTCCCTCTCCGATATGTTGAACGGCAAAGAAGGCCGCTTCCGTCAGAACTTGCTCGGAAAGCGTGTTGATTATTCAGCTCGTTCAGTTATTGTTGTGGGCCCTGAATTGCATATGCATGAGTGCGGTATTCCCAAGAAAATGGCAACGGAGCTGTTTAAACCGCATTTGATCCATGAACTGTTGGTTCGTGGACTTGCCGGAACGGCCAAGGTGGCAAAAGGTATGGTTGAAGAACGGGTTCCTGAGGTTATGAACCTTTTGGAATATGTGGTCAAAGACCACCCTGTATTATTAAACCGTGCTCCTACGCTTCACCGTTTAGGTATTCAGGCTTTTCAACCTATTCTAATTGATGGAAAAGCTCTTCGCATCCATCCTCTTGTCTGTTCTGCTTTCAACGCCGACTTTGACGGTGACCAAATGGCGGTACACGTACCGCTTTCATTTGAAGCACAGATCGAGTCACGAATGCTGATGCTCGCAAGTAGTAATATTCTCCATCCGGCGCACGGTAATCCTATTGCCATTCCTTCACAGGATATGGTTTTAGGTTCATACTATATAACCCGTGCAAAATCAAATCAACCCGGCGAGGGCTCTGCATATTATAGTATAGATGAAGCCTTGCTTGCCTTGGAAAATGAATGGGTCACCTTACATGCGAAAGTAAAATTGGATGTTGATGGGAAAATGATCCCGACTACGGTTGGTCGTATTCTTTTTAACTCCATCGTTCCTAAAGGTCTGCCTTATTATAACGAATTGATAACAAAGAAACGTATTGAAAGTATTGTCAGTGAATCACATCGTGTAGTTGGGATCAACCGCACAGTAGAATTCCTTGATGATCTGAAGAATCTCGGATTCTCTATGGCAACCCGTTCCGGTGTTTCCATCGGTCTTTCAGACGTTATCATTCCTGAATCAAAATTCAAAATTATCGACAAAACCCAACATATCGTAAATGAAATTAATGACAAGCGTAAACGCGGTGTTATTACTGAAAATGAACGATATAACAAGGTTATTGATGCTTGGTCCAAGACTACTGATTCCGTTCAGGCTGCGATGAACAAAAAACTCGTTGAAGACAATGAGGGATTCAATCCATTGTTCATTATGACCGACTCGGGAGCTCGTGGTTCTAAAGATCAGATCAAACAGCTTGCCGGAATGCGTGGTTTGATGAACAAACCTCAAAAAAACATAGCCGGTGGTGGTGGCGATATTATTGAAACTCCAATTACATCAAACTTTAAAGAAGGTTTGACCGTACTTGAATATTTCATTTCCACTCACGGTGCGCGTAAAGGTCTTTCCGATACGGCATTGAAAACAGCTGATGCCGGTTATTTAACCCGTCGTCTGGTTGATGTGGCTCAAGATGTTGTGATCAATACGATCGATTGTAATACGATTAACGGTATTCGCGTTGCTTCCTTGAAAGAAGGGGAGAACATTATCGAATATCTGAAAGAACGTATTGTTGGTCGAGTTCTTCAGGAAGATGTCATTGATCCTCTTACTGATGAAGTGATTGCAGAAGTTGGCGAATTCGTTGATGAAATTCTTGCAGAAAAAATATCTAACTCAAATGTTGAATCTGTTTATATTCGTTCGGTATTGACTTGTGAAGCCGAGACCGGCGTCTGCGCGAAATGCTACGGACGAAATCTTGCGACCGACAAATTGGTCAACACGGGCGAAGCGGTCGGTATTATGGCGGCACAGTCCATTGGTGAACCGGGTACTCAGTTAACACTGCGTACATTCCACATTGGTGGAACGGCAAGTCGTATTATTCAGGAATCACATCAGACTGCTCGTTTTAAGGGTCGTGTCGAATTCTCAGACAACTTGTTCATTTCAGAAAACGATTTGAACATTGTATTGGTCCGTAACGGAAAAGTCTCAATTATTGATGACGATAACCGTAATTTGATCTCATATACCATCCCGCAAGGCGCTAAAGTTCATGTCAATAATAATGATCAGGTAACTCCCGATTCAATTTTATACGATTGGGACGCCTACAACGAACATATCGTATCCCGTTACGATGGTACCGTTAAATTCTTAGATTTGATAGCCGGAGTGACTTTTGATGAAGTTACAGATTCTTCAGGTCACATGGAATGGCAGATCATTGCATCTAAAGACCGTGAAAAAACTGCTCGTATAGCAATTTTCAATGATAGCGGTGAACAAGTAGGAAAGCCTATTGCTCTTCCCGAGAACTCATCGATCATCGTAAAAGAAGGCGAGAAAGTTATCCAGGGTCAAACCTTGGCAAAACGTTCAAAAGAAAGCGCAAGAAGCAACGATATTACCGGTGGTCTTCCCCGTGTATCTGAGTTGTTTGAAGCTCGTAACCCAAGCAACGAAGCAGTAGTTTCAGAAGTTGACGGTAATGTTCGTTTTGACAAATTACAGCATGGTATTCAGACCATCCGTGTTACAAATGAACTTGGTGAAGTCTATACATACAAGATCCCGAAAGGGAAGCATATTTTGGTTCATGAAGGCGATTATATTCGTTCCGGTGAACCGCTGTGTGACGGTGCAATTCCACCGCGTAAGATCCTCAAGATCCGTGGTGTGAAAGAAGTGCAGAAACATCTTCTCAATGAGATACAGCATGTTTACCGTTTACAGGGTGTACGTATCAATGATAAACATATCGAAGTTATCGTACGTCAGATGCTTCAAAAAGTTGAGATCAAAGATCCGGGTGATACTGATTTTCTGGTTGGAGATCGTGTTGGCCGTCAAGAAGTACAGATACGGAATAATAAACTCTTTGACATGGTAACCATTTACGATGCGGGAGATACCTCTCTCATCGAAGGGAGTGTATATCCACGCGATATGGTCAAAGAAGATAATGCAAGGCATAAAGCCGCTGAAAAGCGACCTGCAAAGTTTAAAGCTGCAAAACCTGCAACTTTTGACCCCTTGTTACTCGGTATTACCAGAGCTTCTCTAAATACCGAGAGTTTCCTTTCTGCTGCTTCTTTCCAGGAAACAACCCGTGTTCTTACGGATGCGGCAATTTCAGGTAAGATCGATGACCTTCATGGATTGAAAGAAAACATCATCATTGGACGGATGATCCCGGCAGGAACCGGTATGAAAATATATCGTCAGCTGCGAGTAGCTGAACCTGTATTTGAAGTACTGGACCTACCCATTCCGGACAATACGGTAGTGAATGAACAGACACCCGATGAAGTGGCTGAAGTCCCGGCTGAATAAATTCTGAAAATGGTAATATATAAATGCCTCTCGATCGATCGAGGGGCGTTTTTTTATACTGTATTTATCTGTGTTTGCAGCTGATAGCGGCAAGACATAAAAAGCACCGAAAAAATCAAACAAAAGCTTGCATAGAAGCGGAACAAACATTATCTTTCTGAGCTTTTGTGAAAATGGAGAAAATTACATATGCCAACGATCAATCAGTTAGTACGACAGGGAAGAAAAAAGATTGTAAAGAAAAACAAGGTCCCTGCCTTGAACGCAAACCCGCAGAAGCGCGGTGTTTGTACACGCGTTTATACAACAACGCCAAAAAAACCGAACTCAGCGTTACGTAAAGTTGCGCGTGTTCGCCTGACAACAGGCACAGAAGTTACGGCATACATCCCGGGTGAAGGTCACAACCTTCAGGAGCACTCAATAGTGCTTATCGAAGGTGGTCGTGTAAAGGACCTTCCGGGTGTTCGCTACCATATCATTCGAGGCACACTGGATACAGCCGGTGTGGAAGGTAGGCGACAGAGTAGATCACGTTACGGCGCTAAGCGGCCGAAATCTTAAAGCGGAGAATAGTCTATGTCAAGAAGGAATAAGCCACCCAAACGCGACGTATTACCAGACCCTAAGTACAAGTCAAAAGTTGTTACTAAATTTATCAACAACTTGATGGAAGAGGGTAAAAAGGGTGTTGCCGAGAAGATCATGTATGGTGCAATTGACGTTCTAAATGAACAAACAGGCGGAAAAGGCATGGATACATTCCAAAAAGCCTTAGATAATGTTGCCCCGGTCCTGGAAGTAAAATCCAAGAGAATCGGTGGAGCAACTTATCAAGTTCCAATTGAAGTTCGTCGTGATCGCCGTTATGCGCTTGCTATGCGCTGGATCATTAACTATTCCAGTGCACGCTCAGGTAACGCAATGGCTAACAAATTAGCTGCCGAGCTGATGGCCGCCTCCAAGGGAGAAGGTTCATCGGTTAAGAAAAAAGAAGATACGCACAGAATGGCTGAAGCAAATAAAGCATTTGCACATTTCAGCCGATAGCCAAACAATAAAGGCGTAATACGTGGCTTTAGATTTATCAAAATTGCGGAATATCGGAATTATGGCTCATATTGATGCCGGTAAAACGACAACAACTGAGCGAATTCTGTATTATACCGGAATTTCCCATAGAATAGGTGAAGTTCACGAAGGTACCGCGATCATGGATTGGATGGAACAGGAGAAAGAACGTGGTATTACCATTACTTCTGCTGCTACAACCTGTACATGGGGAAAGCATCGTATCAATATTATTGATACACCGGGTCACGTTGATTTTACGGCGGAAGTTGAACGTTCATTACGCGTTCTTGATGGTGCCGTTGCTTTATTCTGCGGTGTTGGCGGTGTGGAACCCCAATCTGAGACCGTTTGGAGACAAGCAAACAACTATAAGGTTCCCCGTATAGCTTTTGTAAATAAAATGGATCGTGCCGGTGCCGATTTCTATAATGTACTGGATATGATACGGAAACGCCTTGGCGCTAATCCGCTTCCGGTTTTTATTCCCGTCGGTTCAGGCGATATGTTTACAGGTATTATAGACCTTATCAACAATCGCTCCATAATTTATAAAGAAGAGACCTTGGGACAAGAATTTGAATTTGGCCCTATCCCTAAAGATATGGCTGAAAAAGTTGAAGAATATCGTTATCATCTCGTTGAAGAAATAGCATCTTATGATGACACGCTTCTTGAAAAATACCTCGAAGGCGAGGAATTGACGGAAGGTGAGCTAAAAGCAGCTATTCGGATCGGAACTATTAAAGGCGATATTATCCCCGTTCTTGTTGGTTCAGCTTTCAAGAATAAAGGTGTTCAGGAATTATTGAATGCAGTTGTGGATTACCTGCCGTCACCTCTGGATGTTCCGGAAGTGCGTGGCAAATCACCGAAGCACGAAAAAGAAGAGGTTCGTACAGCTAATACGGATGAACCTTTCTCGGCACTGGCATTCAAGATCATGACCGATCCTTATGTTGGTCGTTTAACTTATTTACGTATTTATAGCGGAAGTGTGGAAGCCGGTCAATATATGATGAATTCCGAAACCGGAAAACGCGAACGCTTCGGACGAATATTAAGAATGCATGCCAACAAACGTGAAGATCTTAAATCAGCTTATGCTGGTGACATCATCGCGGTTGTAGGCTTAAAGAAGACCCGTACAGGTCAGACTTTATGTGATGAAAAACATCAGATCATTCTGGAAGAGATGAATTTCCCGAATCCTGTTATCAATGTGTCAATTGAAACGGCGTCAAAGGCCGATCAGGAAGCATTGACCGAGGGATTGATCAAATTGGCGGATGAAGATCCTACATTCCAGGTCAAATATGATGAAGCTACCGGACAGACGATCATTTGGGGCATGGGTGAATTACACTTGGATATTATCGTTGACCGTTTACGTCGCGAGTTCAAGGTACAGGCACATGTAGGCAAACCACAGGTAGCTTACAAGGAAACGATCACCAAGCTGGCGCAGATCGATGAGATATTTAAAAAACAAACCGGCGGTAAAGGGCAATATGCCCGCGTCAAAATTGATGTTGAGCCTTCTGAAAAAGGCGCTGGCTTTGTTTTCATAAATAAAATCGTCGGTGGTTCGATTCCAAAAGAATTTATTCCCGCAATAGAACGCGGAATTAAAGATGCATCTAAAACAGGTGTCCTAAAAGGATATCCGATGGAAGATATAAAAATTACGCTTATAGATGGAAACTACCATCCGGTGGATTCATCTGAAATGGCGTTTCGTGTTGCCGGTAGTATCGCCTTTCAAAAGGCTGTTCGGAAAGCGGATGCGATCCTGCTTGAGCCGATCATGTCTCTTGAAGTAGTAACACCGGACGAGTATTTAGGAGATGTCATGGGTGACCTCACATCGAGGAGGGGACAAATTAAAGGTTTGATCCCACGAAATGATGCCCAGGTCTTAAACGCAGATGTTCCTTTAGCCGGAATGTTTGGATATGCAACAGACTTGAGATCTATCACCCAAGGACGAGCAGTGTTTACGATGCAATTCGATCACTATTCAGCTGCTCCCGCAAGTATTGCGGAAAAAGTAAATTAAGTGAAACAAAGGAGTATTTCACATGGCTAAAGTAAAATATGAACGTACAAAACCCCACGTGAACGTAGGAACGATCGGACATGTGGATCATGGTAAAACGACATTAACGGCAGCAATCACTTCGGTATTGGCAAAAAGCGGTGGCGCAGAAATTCGTTCAT
>JAIPIT010000049.1 GCA_021734505.1 Fidelibacterota bacterium
TTTGTCGTTTACACCGGCACTCATGATAATGATACGGTTCGCGGCTGGTTCGAGACAGCTTCAAAACATGAGAAGAAAATGCTGGCTCATTACTGTGATTGTAACGCGAATACGGTTGCCTGGTCACTGATAAACATGGCTTTTCATTCAAATGCCATGTGGGCGATCGCACCGGTTCAGGATCTCTTTGGATTGGATGGGTCTGCTCGTATGAATTTGCCGGGTACTATAATTAATAACTGGGTTTGGCAGTTGGAGGCTTTTGAGCCTTCAGCCGAATTGACCGATAAACTAAGAAAACTAACCATCGAAAGCGGCCGTAGTCGTTAATTGATCATGGATACAAGCTCATATACAGTTTCCGATCTTCAATCAGAAAGATTAGTACTTCCTTTTTATTTTCTTTCCGATACTCACATATCTACACGCGCTGATGCAGATCAGAAAGAGCGTATGGAAGATATGCTGGTCCTGCTTGAAGAGATACTTAAAAGCAAAGGGACTTTGTTCATCCTTGGCGATTTTTTTGATTTTTGGTTTGATAAAGCAAAACATGTACCACTTACTTTAAAGCCTGTCGTAGATGCTTTACGTTTACTGCGTGATGCGGGTATCGAGATCCATTATCTTGGCGGAAATCATGATTATTGGATAGAAGGCTATCTCACTCAGGATCTGGGGATTCACTTTTATCCCGATGCTCTGCATTTTGATTGGAACGGCAAACGCATTTTCTGCCATCACGGCGACAATATTGTCTATAATAATCCGCAATATCCTTTGATACGTAAAATCATACGGGCACCCTGGGCTATTTCAATATTAAAATGCCTTCCCATAAATTTGACTTATGATTTGGGTGAACGCGTAAGTCACTATAATCAAAATATTCCGGAAATTCCGCGTGTCTCAGAATTATTGATCGGAAAAATGCATGATTTTCTGCAAGATAAATTGAATGAAGGGTATGATATTGCTTTGAGCGGTCATGTACATGCACCGCATTTTGAAACCCATGAGGGAAAAATACTGGCAGTTTTGGGGGATTGGATCCATCATCGCTCCTATGGTATAATGGATGAGACGGGTTTCAAATTGATCGAAATAAAGTGATCATGAAAAATAAACGCTACATCATTGCACTCGTAATTATTTTGTTTATGCTTTCCCTTGCTCACGCAGCGGATACTACCATGGTGTATGCCGATCAATTAAATCACTATTACCAATTTGGTGGCTGGAACCGTTTTTCTGCTGATTATGGAAAATTCCATGTGTACAATAGTATTTCAAATACCTCCTATATTTATAGTGAAACCGCTCGTCTTAAAACACAGAGTGACATCAAAGCAGATGTCTTGTATGCACTATCACCTAAAGTTCGTCTTGGTTTAACCGCTAAATATTTTCTTTTTCAGGATGGACAAACCTATCATGCCTATGATTATGACCAAGGTCGAGTTGGTATAAAGGGAGATTACAGGAATAATAATTATACGCTGGTATTGGAGAACGGCTATTCGGGTGAGACCAGGCTGGGGATCCGGGATATGGGCTGGTACGGTGGATTGGAATTGGATAGAAGTAAATCCGGACTGTTATTTTATCCCGAATTGGACTGGGATTATTCACAGATGGGAGAGAGACAGAATTATACTTTTAATAATAAAATTTCTTTTCGCGTCAATAAAAGTTCGCATTTAAAAAATATCTTTTCAGCGGGTTTAAAAGCCTATAATCGCGAATACTATATAAGTCGCGATGCGGATACGGAAGAGCGCCTGAATATGACGACCTATCTTCAGAATAATTTATATTATCCCCTGAGCAAGAATGTCGCTATTGATTATAAAGTAGATTTTACAAGCACTAACGACGGCTTAAGCTTTTCATATTATGATGAAAAAGAAACGCGAAACAGACAGTTTTTAACCCTTAAGAACGATATGCGCATACATGCAAAAATGGGTGCTTTTAAAGGATATTTAGGTTTTGTCAATGACTATAAGCAAAGCAGGACCACCGCGACAGATGAAAATATATCTCTGCCTTCAGATTATATTTTTAACAAGAATAATATTTTAGCTCGACTGTCCTGGCAGATATCCGATCGTGACAGTATATATGTGAATTATCTCGGTTCGCTTTTATACTACGATACTCCGGATACTAATAATTATGATGACCGGGATGAGTTGACCTATTCCATTTCCCCTATGTGGCATCATCGCATTGACAAGTATACGAACATGACATTGGGTGGAAATTTTTTCATGCATCACTATGTCTATCTGTTCCATCAGCGTTCTGCGCAAAACCATTGGAACCGGGTGTTCTCTATTCGTTCGGAGATCAATACAAATATTCCTCAGCGGGTTCACTGGAATGCCAAGCAGGAATTATATGCGAATTATTTTGTATATGACCACGAAGATTCAGCTTTTGTGCATGTTCAAAGTATGGTATTCCGCGGTTTGAAACTTCAACAAAACATACAATATTTTTTCACGCCCGCGTTCTACTTGCGCGCTTATATGTTCTTGCGCTTTGAAGATAACGGTTTATTGGATTGGGATGATTTTATCCAGGAGATCACAGATAGTAAATATACGATCAAATGTGAACTGGCTCCCGGGTTTAAAAAAAAGAAATGGAACATCTCTGCAGGCCCTGTATTTTCCTACCGCAAGGATTTTCGCTACATTGATCTGGACACCCGATCGGAATCATACCACTCTCTGCGTTTAGGCGGGGTAGTGTCACTGCAACTGTCCAATATGCTGACCCTGAATTATCGCCTTGAACAGATCGACCAAAGCGGTATTGCACGCGTTTATAACCAATCGGGTAGTTTGCGGTTTAATATGATATTTTAATAGAAGCCGGAAGCCGGAAGTAAGTAGTCAGAAGTTATTAATCATCCAATATCCATAATTCATAATTATATTAAAAATGCCCACAAATAAATTTGGGCATTAATTTTATTGAAATATTTTGAAGAATTATCAGTTAACCATATCGTCTTTTTTTTCAGGCTGAAATTGCAATTGAGGCTGTCCGGCATGCTGAAGTTCTTTGATCTCGCCAAAATTCTGTTCGTAACGGGAGATATTTGCTGCCAGTGTTTTCATCAAAGCTTTTGCGTGCTGAGGGGAGAGGATCATTCGGGAAACCACATTTGCTTTTGGGAGTCCGGGAAGAACCTGACAAAAATCAAGTATGAATTCACCGGGACTGTGGGTCACGATCTGCAGATTGGCGTATATGCCCTGCGCGGTCTTTTCATTGATATTTATCTCAATGCGTTTGTTTTTTTCATTGTCATTCGTCATCATCGTCATCATCATCACTTTCATCTACTTCGAAGAGCGTAAAATCATCCTGAGCACCCTGCGGCGGCTCAATATCAGCAATGAATTCATCTTCAATTGAGATCATGTTGTCATCCAAAAAATTCTGAGGATTATCGTTCTCAACATCAGCAATATCATGCTCACCGTCCATTTCATTGCTCTCGTATTTTAGAAAATCGTTTCCAAACAAGGAAGTGTCAAAGAAATCTACGTTATCGACAATACCCTGCTCAACAATATATTCTAAAAAATCAATATAAATCTCATTTTTCAAGTTCGTTTTGCAGTGAGGACAAAACAAGCGTGTTTTCAGTAAATTCTTGTTTAGTGCTTCTCCGCATTTGGGACATAGTAATTCGTTAAATGAACTCAAATTATACCTCTTATTCAAATTTTGGAAAAGATAAGTGTAAGTTTTTCACTTTGCAAGATAAAAATTATATGACCGAAAAATGCAATTGAAAAAGCTCACTTATTGCCCAAGCTGTAATTGCAAATTTTCGTTTTTGTTTACCCACACATTTGTGATTTCCCAATTGTCTACATTTGGTAATATCAGACTTCCCAAGGGCTCCAAAACATAGGTGCCCTGATCTTTATTCATAAAAGTATAAGGGATCTCACTGAGGTTTGTAAGAGTATATCCGTCAATTTTAAGGCAGGCATTTACAAATTGATCGATCAGTTCCTCTGGGCCGGCCAGAATATCATCAACGCTAAGAGCAATAGTGCGTTTTGCAAAGAGCGCTTCTTTAACGGCTTTCTCGCTTTTTTCACTTGCAAATACAAGTGTCATTGTGCGGTGATTATTCTTCTGTAAAAATTCACGGAGAACAATTCCGTGGACATCGGAGTTTCCAAAGGTTGCCAGATCGAATTTATTTGTATATTCGAGCACTCCGGTATAATGTTCATGATCATTGGCAAATTCTATACCATGCATCCAGCCACGATCTACGAGGGTTTGATGAATATCGTACCAACGAACGACCTTGTCCGGTTGATGAGCTATCCAGCCGGGATGGTTCCATAATATAAAAGCACCTTGGGATATGGCTTCTTCAATTGCGGGAAGAAAATCATCGATCAAGAGTTTATTACCATCTTGGATAAAAAGAGCATTTAAGTGACCCGGTGGCATCCAGCGGGTAAATTCCGCACCGTGAATGCAAATAAGCCCTTTATTATTGGCTTTTTTCTTTGCGATCTCAAAAGATGCATTCATATCGGTCGATACATATTTCTTATGAGGTACATATTCCAAATGATCGGTTATGGCGATCACATCCAATCCTTCATCGATTGCTTCATCCACTCTGATCGTTGGCCACACCAAGCCATCGGAAAAAACAGTATGCATATGAAAGTCACATTTTAAAGTTTTATATCCCGGCAAGTCGGGGACAATTTGCGCGGACAACAAACTCATGAATAATATTAATATCAAACTTAAAATAATGTATCTTGGTCTCATGAAAGTATCCTTTCGGAATTTGTTTTAATACAGGGAAATATACACAGAAGAGAATGAAAAGCAAATTGAAGATTGTCAATTTGCAGGGGTGTGATTTTTATTCCGTTTTGGATGTGTATTTATTATATTCTTCTACCAAAATAAGGAATAAACATGAAAAAAATGATTATGTTACTGTTGGCACTTACTCTTCTGATATCATGTTCGGATATCCCGGTAAAGCCGGTACAGTCATTTATAAATGAAACAAAAGCAGAAGTATGCCCCGACCGCCGGGTCAATATTTTTGATGTGGAATACAAACAAAGCGGGAAAGTTGTCACACTTGAAGGTGAGATTAATTCTTCCGAAGGCCTCAAAACCATGGTAGCGGCCCTTGAAGAAGAGGGTTATACCGTTGCCAATAAGATCCGTCTTCTTCCCGATCAGGAACTTGAAGGTAAGATCTATGGTGTGATCAGCCGACCTGTGGCCAATATCCGAGTGGAGCCGTCTGCCAGATCAGAAATGGCAACGCAAGCGATCCTGGGTGTTCCTATTCGAGTTTATAAAAAAGATATTAAAAGCAGCGATCAATATGTACAGACGCCAGACGGTTATCTTGGTTGGATAGAAAGAGGTGCTTATACGGCCATGACACCGATTGAATTTAAAGCATGGAAAGAGTCTGAAAAGATCATTTATCTGACTGATGCCGGTTATGTCTATGAAGAACCTTCATGCAAATCCGCAAAGGTAAGCGATATTACTGCGAAATCCTTCTTGAAGGAATTGGGTAAAGAAGGCGATTATGTAAAGGTCGCATACCCCGATGGACGCGAAGGTTATGTCAAAGCCCAAGATTGCATGAATTTCAATGAGTGGAAAAAAAGTGTCAGTATTTCGGCTGAGTCCGTGATCGAACTGGCACATACATTTATGGGACGACCTTATCTTTGGGGTGGAACTTCCACCAAGATGCTGGATTGTTCCGGTTTTGTTCGAACGGTCATGTTTTTGCATGGTGTTTATTTGCCGCGCGATGCCTCACAACAGGCATTGGTGGGCAAGACCGTAGCTGAAGGCAAAGAAGAATTGGACAAGCTGAAACCGGGTGATCTGCTGTTTTTTGGATTTATCCGTGAGGATGGAAGCGAACGCATTACGCATGTCGGCATTTATATTGGAGACGGCAAATTCATTCACGAGGCCGGAGATGTTAATATCCTAAGCTTTAATCCGGAAGATAAGAATTACAGTGAATATCGTTATAATCTGTTCATTCGCGCGCAAGACGTGATCAACCATGTCGGTGAATTGGGCGTTCAGACCGTAGCAGGAAATGAATTGTTCTAACAGTTGAAATGTTGAATCGTTAAAATGTTGAAGGCGGTCATTGACCGCCTTTTTTATATCGCTCTATCATCTCAATTGAAATGACATTTATTACATTTCACAAAGAATTGAACTTATTTCCCATAAGCGTTTTTGGTCATCCATATTATAGGATCGCTTGCTGGATGTGACAGGTTTGCAATATTTCCAATACAGACCGCTATTTATACCGCCTTCCTCAGATGTAGCCAAGAAAACAGAGGTAGAAGCACCAAGCTCGGGAGACCCACCGCGCTTTTTTCGCTTGCTCCAGATAAATCGTGTCAGAAACCCGGTATCTTTTTCACCCATATCGGTATTGACCAATCCGGGATCAACAGCATTCACGGTGATCTTTGTATTCTTAAGTCTTCGTGCCAGTTCATATGTGAAAAGCACATTGGCAAGTTTTGATTGCCCGTAGCTTTTCAAACTGCGATAATGTTTCAGTTGCAGATCCTTCCAATGCATTTTCCCATTATAATGAGAGCCTGAACTCATATTGATGATTCGACCCTGCCCGGAATTCTTTAAAAGGGGGAGGAGTAAATTCGTCAAATAAAAGTGCCCCAAGTGATTAATTCCCAATTGCCACTCAAAGCCATCGGCGGTCACACGGCGTTTTGATGCAAAAGATCCGGCATTGTTGATCAGAACATCCAAATACTCCAAATCATTATTTAGAATAGCGGCCGCATTGCGAATAGATGTCATTGAAGACAGGTCGCAAAGAACTGTTTTTATATTAGCACCGGAGTGCAGGTTTTGTAAAGATCTGTAAGCCCGGATCAGATGTTCTTCACTTCGTCCCAGCAGTAAAACGCGATGACCTGCCTTCAGCAAGCCATTTGCCGTCGCGTAACCAATGCCGGAAGTAGCCCCGGTGACCAATGTTATTTTCTTTTTATTTTCTGTCATTTCAACTCCAATATACAATTTAAAACAAGAATTTCAAACAATCGTTAGAATATACTTGCATCGCGAAAACAAAACAAGTATTTTATACAAGCGTTTGAAATAATGGTTTGAAAATGGAGATCAAGTATGAAAAAGGAAAGAAATATCATGGATGGCAAACAATATGCTATTATAACCGGTGCTAGTCAGGGTTTGGGGAAGGGTTTTGCTTACGAAATTGCCAAGAGGGGATGGAACTTGATCCTATGTGCCTTACCGGGGTCGGGTTTATCGCAGGTAACAGACGATATCCGTCAGCACTTTCTCTGTGACGTCGTCGCGATCGAATGCGATCTGGTTGATAGAGAAGATCGTGAAAAATTCATTAAAGAAGTTATAAAGAAAGATTTGCCTGTTACCCTTTTGGTGAACAATGCCGGTATTGGTGGTGCTATTCCGTTCATGGAAAGTGAATATGACAGATGGAGCCGAACCATTGATCTAAATGTTCAAACACTTTCTCATCTTAGCTATGAGTTCATTTCTTTGCTTAAAAAGAACCCGCCTTCCTATATGATCAATGTATCATCTTTATCATCATTTTATCCCATGCCGAACTTCGCCGTCTATTCTTCGACCAAAGCATACAATACTCATTTTACTCTGGCTCTCAGAGAAGAAGTAAAAAAAGATGGAATTAAAGTATCCTCACTTTGCCCCGGAGGTATCTATACCAATATTCGTGTGATCCAGGATGTAGAAAACCAAGGATTAGGTGGACGTCTTTCAACCTACTATCCTGATTTTATTGCCAAGAAAGCCATTCAAGGTGTCCTAAAGAATAAAGCCATTATTATCCCCGGTTGGTTCAATCGTTTTCTTCAGATAGTCGGAACTCTCCCCACAAAACCGATTACAGCCAAATTGACCGGAAACCGTTGGGCGAAAGCAAGGTCAAAAAAGATGGAGAATTCTCAATATATACCTGACATTCCGGGTTTGCCAACAGGTGTTTAAAATCTTGATATTAAAATATGGAATAAGTATATTGAGATATTAATAGAATACAGGATAAAAATGAACGGTAAAAAGTTAAAAACACCTGAGAAGATCGTAAACGCAACGATCAACTGTATTGAACGATATGGATTTAATGCTCTTACAGTTAGAATGATCGCAGATGCAGCGGAAGTGAACATCGCAGCGGTGAATTATCACTTTCATTCAAAAGAGAATCTTGTTGAGCAAGTCAAAAACATATCATTTAATCATATGATCGAGGATCTAAAAGAGATCAATATGACACCCGGAAAGTCGGCAAGAGAGATCATGCGGGAAATGTGTAAATATATACTGGAGGGAGCGTCAAAATTCCCCGAGATCACCCGAATGCATTTTTATGAAGCCTTTATTCATGGTAATTTCGATACAAATTCAGGAAGGACCTTAAATAAACTGCTTTTTGATATTGCTGAAAATATCAGTAAAAACAATGAAATTGAACGGGAAATTTTAAATATATCTTTACACCGTTTATTTTCTACACTTTTCTTTAACAGCATTTTTCAGGGTGTCTTCAACGAATTCACCGGTTATAGCTTGAAAGATGAAGATGCCCGTGAAGCTTTTCTTGATAATATGGTCAATACACTACCATTTTAAAGAGGTTACCGGAATTTAATATGATCAAATACAAAACGGGACGATTTCGCCCCGTTTTACTTTATCTAATAATTAACTTTAAAATTCGCTTGTTCCATTCTCAGAGTTAAACTCATCACTGTCCAGTCCGCCGTCATCACCATTTCGTTTGTTCTTATAATTATTGATCTTCAATGAAAGGTCCAAGGAGACCATAGGTGCATCACGATAGAATTCGTAATATGTGTAATAGGTGGGTGTATTAACCTCGCCTTGGTGATAACCGGTGCCGAAAATATCACGAACTTGCAGCGTAGCTGACAAGGTACCGTCAAAGAAATCCTGGCGGACACCCAGGTCTGTCATCAAACCGCCCGAAGAGCTTCCCTGAGCGGTAGCGGATCTTGATCTGTAAGATAATCCCATTTGTATTCGCGTGTCTTTTAATACGAACGTATTTCTTAAACGAGCACTGTAGTTAAAACTGGATTCATCAAAACTTTCTCCATAGAGTTCACCGGCGACTTGGTAATGATAAAGACGTCCGGATATGTTCATCATCCACCAGCTGAAAATATTTAAATTACTCATGGCCTCAATACCCATAGATTGATCAGTACCCACGTTTGCATAGGTATTCAGGATAACATCATCTTCATAGACAGTCTGGGTACGCTCGATCTTTTCTGTCGTGCGTTTATAAAAAGCATCCAATGAAACAAAGTTCTTACCGAAACTCTTTTGAACGGAAAAGTCATAGGAATCGGTCATTTCGGGTTTCAATGCCGGATTACCCACGCGGATATTATAAGCATCCTGCCAGCTGTAAAAAGGTTCCAGCTGCCATCCGCGGGGACGGGAAATACGACGGGTATAAGATGTCATCAATTGAATATTGGCAGGCAATTGAAGTGACATGTGAAGTGTCGGAAAAACATGCAGTCTATCGATCACATAAGTTGAATCGGTCGCATCACTGTCGATCTCACGATAAGTATATTCCGCACGCAGACCGGGTTGGAACCCAAATAAGCCGAAATCTGCGGAATACATGGCATAGGCAGAAATCGTATTCTGTTTATAATCCGTCAGGTTGGAGAATTGCCCTTGCAAGTCAAATTCACCGGTCAAAGGATCATAGTAATACATATTATTACCATCCGTTTTCCAATTGAAATTGCCGTTGGCACCCGCTTCAAAATTGCTTGTTTTATTTAAGGGAAGTGTATACTCAATGTTACTGCGAATACTGTTCGACGGACCGATTTCGGTCGTTCTTTGCCCTTCTGTCGTATCACCGAATGCATCTACGAGATAAGTAAATGATTCTTCATCCATATTCCAATTTGAATAAGACACATCGAATTTGATCTGATGCTTGCTTGAGTTATTTCCTTCTGAAACGGTTGCACCGCCGCCGGGTCCGCCATGACCGCCCTGGCCGGCGCCTTTTGAGCGTGTGGCATTTTCGGCAATTTTCGCGGGGAAGGTATGGGTATAATCCATTTTTACGCTATAGCGAGAACCACCCCGTGTGCTGTTTTCATAACTTGTATAATCATAGGTGTTGAATATTACATCACTGACCGGATCCCGATAAGAAACTTCATAGGCTGTTGTTGAACTGCCGAGAGAAGAACGGGGACCATAATTGAATGTTAGGCCGGCTACATCATTTTTTGTAATAAACCAATCAAGTCCGCCCCGGAGGCCCCAACCTCCGCGACCGTGATTCCGATCACCATTTGAAATAAATTCTGCAGTTGTATCGGGAAAATAAAGTATTCGATCCACATAGGATTCACCGGTGAAATTTCGATTGTTATAATCGAAAGAAACGTAGGCGGTGATCTTCTTATTTGTATAGTTCAATAAGATATTGCCGCCCAAATTGTTCGTCCCTAGATTTAGAGATGCAAGTCCGGTGATCCCGATCCGTTTATCGCGTTTGGTAACGATATTGATAATGCCGGCACCGCCTCCGGCTCCGAATTTGGCGGAGGCATTGGTCATGACCTCAATATTTTCAACGGCGCCTGCCGGAATGCTTTCCAGTGCATCCTGGGGTTCCAGCACAGAAGGCCTGCCGTCGATCATCACAGTAAAATTGGTATTTCCACGCAGGGAAACGTTTCCTTCAATATCTACATCTACAGAGGGGACATTTTCAAGAATTTCTACAGCTGTTCCGCCTTTGGCGGAAAGGAATTGTGAAGCATCTATGACACGTTTATCTATTTTATAGGTAACGGCGGGTTTCTCAGCTTCTACAAGGACATCCCCCATCTTGATTGTTTCGGGGTTCAGCATAATCGTGCCGACATCCACATTTTTCCCATCAAGCGTTACATTATCAAACTGTTTTTGTTCGTAGCCCATATAGGTAATAACAAGATAATAATTGCCGGCAGGGACGTTAAAAATACGAAACGACCCGTCAACACCGGACATGGTTCCGGTTGTAATTGTTTCTGTTTCTTTTTCATAAACGGCAATATTGGCGAATTCAAGCACCTTGTTCGTTTTTACGTCCTTGATCAATCCGGAAAGTGTTGCGGCAGGCAAGAGCGCTGCTGTCATCAGAGTTAGTAAGATTATCAATATTTTTTTCATTTTTTCCCTTTTTCGTTCTTCCGAATCTTTGACACAAAAGGTAATAAGAAGTTAATGGAATTAATAATAAAAAATGAAGAACTCATATAAGAGAATATCATATCTCACATACTTGTCCTGCGACTTGTGCATCAAAGCTTTAGCGGAGATGTAAGCACGAAGAGCGCAGAGGGAAATGCACCAAGTATCACAAAGACACAAGGCTTGTAATAACCGTAAAGATTCACAAGATCACAATGAAATTTTCCGCTAAGAAACTAAGAACACAAAGAAAAAAATATAGTCATCCCAGACGAGATCCCGGATCCCTTTGTAAATGTGATTCTTAGTAACCTTTCGTGCAATTCCACAAGAGTTGACAAATGTAAGTACTTTCTTTCGTTCTTTATTATTTTGAGAATCGCATCGTCACAGAGATCCTGAACAAACCATCCGCTGGATGCTTTTTCAGGATGACTATGCTTGTTTTTCTTTATCTGAGGAATCTACGTTTGGTGATATCAAGCTTGTATTTCTTTGTGAGCTTGGTTCTCTTTGCGGGTTTATTTAATATCTTCTTAGAGGCTTTGTGGTACTTGGTGCCTTTGTGTGAGATCTTATTTCACAGAATTTATCGCCTCGTGTTCAATGTCCTTAAAATATTTCACCGTGCCGACCTTCAATTCCATGGTGGCCTCATCATCGCAAACGATCATGCCATGAGGATGAAGCTGTAAAGCAGAAACGGTCCACATGTGATTAACACCTTCTTCCACGACTTTTTGCAGGGCACGGGCTTTTTTATAACCATTGACAAGAATGATCACTTCGCCTGCATCCATAACCGTAGCAACGCCGACGGTCAGGGCTTGTTTAGGAACCTTGTTGACATCGTTATCAAAGAAACGCGAATTGGCAAGGATCGTGTCGTAGGTTAAAGATTTAACTCGGGTCCGGGATGAAAGCGAGGAAGCGGGCTCGTTGAAAGCGATGTGGCCATCAGGTCCGATACCGCCCATGAAAAGATCAATACCGCCGTAGGCCTGTATCTTCATTTCATAATCATAGCATTCTTTTTCAAGATCGTCGGCATTGCCGTTGAGAATGTTGATATGGTCTTTAGGAATATCAATATGCTGAAAGAAATTATCCTGCATGAAATAATGATATGATTCGGGATGATCTTCAGGGAGTCCGATATATTCATCCATATTGAAGGTCACAACATGTTTAAAGGAAAGCTTGCCATTTTTATGAAGTTTGACCAATTCTTTATAAACACCCAGGGGTGACGAGCCGGTGGGAAGTCCCAACACAAAAGGTTGGTCCGCATCGGGTTGAGCATCGTTGATGCGTTTTGCAATGTATTGAGCTGTAAATTTGCTCATTTTATCAAAGTTGTCCATGATGATCATTCGCATGATGATATCCTTTCGTTCATGTTCTTTAAAACGTTGGAAAATAATATGAGGGAGATCGAAATAAAAGGAATATTTGTAGAGACGTAGCATTGCCACGTCTCTACTACAGTATCTTTCGACCAGCCAGTCCCGTAGGGACTCCTATGGAGCATCCGGTCTGCGACCGGTCAAGCAGGCAGGTCATTCAGGAAAAATATCTCTGATATTTTTCCGTTTGTCCAATACTTCCAGTGTCTTCTTCAATTCCGTCGGGATCTGAATACTTTGGGGACATTTGGGGATGCAAGCACCGCATTCGGTGCAGAGGGATGCATGGCCGTTGGTCTTGCTTTTGTTGAGGCGTTTTTTGTTTTTTACCAATGCGCTGTAAGAGCGCCGGACAAAAAAGCGATAGTAAAATCGTCGCTCGATGGTCTGGTGGTTCAGGGTGGCAAAATGAAGCGGAATATTCACGCCAAAGGGACAGGGCATACAATATTTACAGTCGGTGCAGGGGACTAAAATACTCTTGCGATAAATTTCGACAAGTTCATCAATGACCTTCAGCTCGTTTTGGGACAAGCTCCCAATTCCGGAGCGGTCGGCTGAGGCGCAATTTTCGTTGATCATGTTTATCGTGTTCATACCACTGATCACACACGAAACCTCCGGCCTATCCCAGAGATATTGCAGTGCCCAGTCAACGGGACTACGGTGTATACCCGATGCATTCATCACATCTTTGGCTTCTTGCGGGGGATTGGCCAATTGTCCCCCTTTAAGCGGTTCCATGATCACGACTGCCATTCCTTTGGATGCTGCAAGCTCCAGTCCAGCCCGACCGGCTTGCAATGCGGTATCCATATAATTGTACTGGATCTGAACCACATCCCAATCAAAATAATCTATGATCTCTTTGAATACCGGCAGAGTATCATGAAATGAAAATCCAATATTCCCGATCTTGCCCTCATCCCGGGCTTTCTTCATTTTATCCAGAAGTTTCAGTTTTTTCATGCGCTCAAAGGTATTCTTGCTGAAAGCATGGAAAAGGTAGGTATCTATGTGATCGGTTTGTAATCGTTTGAGGGAGGAATTAAGATAAAAATCAAATTCGTTTTCACGCGAAATAAAGAACATGGGCAATTTGGTGACAAGATGAACTTTTTCGCGATAGCCATCTTGCAAAGCTTTTCCAATAATGCGTTCGCTCTGTCCAAGATGATAGGGCCAGCCGGTGTCAAAATAATTGATCCCGCTGTCAATGGCATGACGCATCAATTTAATGCTTTTGTTTACATTTACTTTTTGGGGAATGATAGACGAGAGTGGTAAGCGCATGGTGCCCAGCCCCAATGCCGAGACCTTGAAATCCGTTGAACCGAAAGCGCGGTATTGCATGGTTGCTCCGATTTGATGTGAACTTTATCTTATCCGGTAAATTATACAACATTATTTCAATTTGAAAAAATGCTATTTGGAACTTCAGGTATGAATTGTGCGGATTGGACGCTATCCTGGAGTCGGGGATGGGTGGTTGCTGCAGATCGCGATGGAAGGCTAATTCAAGCCCGTAGAATTGTAGAACCGCTCTGCGGTTCGGTATTAATGACGATTTATTCCTATAATGTTAATCCCCTCTGGGGATGAACACTAGCAATATCTATTCCTTAAATGGAATTAAATATGTTATTTTTGACAGACTGAAATTTTCAAAGATCCGGCGGGGTCTGACAATTATTGTATATAAACCAATTATCAAATGAACCACAGCGTGGTTGTACAAGAGTTCGGAATACATACCTATATTCTATATGTGCTTAACAGCTACTGCGAATAAGGTTAATGAACGGATAGATATTTATCAAAGTATTAGTTGAATCCCAGCAAGGTTTGATAACAA
>JAIPIT010000050.1 GCA_021734505.1 Fidelibacterota bacterium
TGAATCTATTTCGAGTATCTCATAATCATGAGGCAAGCGTAAAGAAAAACCGAATTTTTCATATATCTCATTGGATATCTCTTTTTCTTCGGCTGTATGATAGAGTTGTTCAAATTGAGAGCTTAAAAACCCGTGATTGATCGCCTGATAAACTTGTGAACCATTTTCACGGATGTACTCAAGAAGTTCTTCTTTTGTATTTGCAAGAAGCAACATATAGGTTTGGCGGTCAGCATATTTATTGTATTCATAGTAAAACATACGCTCCCCTGCCTGAACTTTTGAGCGGATATCATCGCTGATACTGTTTTGAATAAAAGTAGATATTTCATCCTTTCCATCCAATGTAGCCATTAACAGGATAAGCTTATCGTCACGATATTCTTTATAATTCTCCAATTCAAAGCGGGAAAAATAAAATTGTTGTTCGATCTGGGGTGTCCGGATCTCGTATTCAACTTTTTTAGTTAGATCCTCTTTTACATATTCCCATGTTGCATCGTTGACCAAGGTCATAATGGCAATGGGACTTCCTCCGGCAAGAGGTTTGTAATCACCACACGAAAAAAACAATACGGTGGTTAATAGAATGATCACTATTTTTTTCATATTATTCCTCTGTGTTTTCAACTTGCTTTTGAATGTTTTCCAGTTTTTCTTGCGTTTTTGCAAGAATACTCTGACAATATGCGCTGAGTTCGGAACCCCGTTCATACAGCTCAAGGATCTCCTCAAGCGGTGTTTCCTCATTCTCAATTTTCGTTACAATGGATTCCAACTCTGACATAGCTTCTTCAAAACTTCGTTCTTTATTCATGATCTCATCCTTTATTTTCTTTTTCATTTACAGTCGCTTTTACTGTGCCATCATGGAATTGGATACTCACTAGATCCTGTGAATTTAATTTTTCAACGGATCGAAGCAAGTTATCGTTCCTGTCACGGATCAATGTATATCCTTTTTTCAATACGTTTTCCGGAGAATATGCAAAAAGCGTCCCTTGCATGCCTTTAAATCGAGATAATTTTAATTGGATATGATTGTTTATCCCTTTACTTATCTGAACCATTAGGGATAATATTTTATCCTTCAAATTTTGTAAATTCTCAGAGATCTGCCGTGAAGACAAATAACGCTGCATATTATTTAAACGGATCTTTTGTCTATCCAAACTCCTGATCATGGTATTGGAAAGCGTATAATCCATCTGATTCAATGTGGTACGGACGTCTCGCCAGGGAGCGCAGATCATTTCTGCCGCATTTGTCGGAGTGGATGCCCGATGATCGGAAACAAGATCAACAATTGTGGTATCTGTTTCGTGTCCGATCCCCGTGATCAGGGGTGTGGGATAATCGGCAATATATCTTGCCAATCTTTCATCGTTAAATTCCCATAGATCCTCTATAGAGCCACCGCCTCGCGCACATATGACTACATCGGGTCGTACGACTTTAAGTCCTTCAAGAGCGTCTATGACTGTTTGAGCAGCTCCTTTGCCCTGTACTCGTGCGGATGACAGGCTTAAACGAACATGCGGAGCATCCTGAGCAAAAACACGCAGCATATCCTGTAACGCGGCACCTGTCTCGCTTGTAACCAATCCAATATGTAAAGGGTATTTCGGGATGGCTTTTTTTCGTTCGAGCGCGCATAAACCATCTTCGATCAATTTTGCTTTAAGGACTTCGTATTTAATATATAATTCACCACGCCCGGCATCTTGTAAGGATTGAATAATAAACTGATATTTCCCATGAGGAGCAAAAACACTTAAACGACCGTAAACAATAACTTCCATTCCCACAGTCGGTTTTGTCGTTAGTTGTTGAGCAGTTGTGCGCCAAATGACCGCCGGCAAGACCGCTCCTGGATCTTTTAGGGTTAAATAAATATGACCACTGCTATGAAATTTACATTCTGAGATCTCCGCTCTGATCATTGCATCCGGAATATCTTTTTCCAACTTGGATTTTATTTGAGCAGTAATGTCTGAAACGCTAAGAATATTTAACATGGTAATGGAAAATACGGAATAAAGAGTTGAGGTTAAAGGATTTTTTTGGAGTAATGATAGCAGGGGCGTAATGCAACACGCCCCTACAGAATAAAATATATTTAATAGTAAAAAAAAGAGACTGAAAACAGTCTCTTAGTTATATTTACGGCTTTTTCTTTTTATGACGATTTTTTCTTAAACGTTTTTTCCGTTTATGAGTTCTAATCTTACCTTTTTTCTTTTTTTTACCGCAGGGCATTAACCTACCTCCTTATAACACATTTTTTTTCAAGTTATCGTTGACCCGTTCTTTTAAGGATTCAGATGCTTTAAAGTAAGGTAAGTAATGTTCAGGAACCTGAACGGTCTCACCGGTTGAAATATTACGGGCCGCTTTTGCTTTACGGGTTTTCAAAATAAAATTCCCAAAGCCACGTAGATCAACTCGTTCACCTTGAATCAATGCTTCACTTACGATAGTAATGAAGCCCTCAATAACCGCTTCCGTCTCAACCTGGGTTAAGCCTGTCTGCGCCGAAATTTCTTTTATAATGTCTGATTTTCTCATAGCCGTGTAAGATAGTTTTTTTTAAAAGTTTATGCAAGCAATTTATTGTATTCTGATCTTATCTCCGGGATAAATTTTAGAATAATTCATACTGGGATTTAATTTTTTCAATTCGTTGGCACTAAGTCCGTATTTACCTGCTATTTTCTCAAAGGAATCACCACTTTTTACCGTGTAATACTGTGCGACAGTTTGATAACTATTTCCCTTGGGTACCCATATCGTAAGTTTCTGATTCGGATGAATAAACTCTCCATAGACCAAACCGTTCCAAACACGAATACGTGATGCGCGAGTATCATAGATCTCAGCAATATCACCCAAGGTATCTCCGGATTTCACTGTATAGATGATCTTTCTGTGCGAAGCTGAAAGATCGGGTTTTCCACTTGAAGAAGATGAGGAAGAGCTTTGGGTAGAAGTTGATCCGGAAGTCAAATATGATGATCCGCCCTGAGGTAGGATAAGATTTTGCCCGATATATATTTGAGACTTATTTGTCAGTTTGTTCGCTTTTACGATATCCTGAACGGTCATACCATATTTCAGAGCGATCTCAGATAAAGTATCTCCGGATTTAACCTTATAAACGATATGGGTGGGAGACGCTTCCATCACCAGGATCTCGCTTTCCAAAATGGCGCGCTTACCCTTAGGAAGTCTGATAGTGTATTTATAGGCAGGCGTATTGAGTTTTCTTAATTCAGGATTCATTTCTCTAAGTATATCATACTTTATTCCACATACACGAGCGATCTTTTCAAGTTCATAGCTCTGTTCCAAAGTAAGGGTGTCAAAATCACCCCAAAGAGACTTGGGTTTGTAATCTGTGAATCCATATTTTTCCGGATCCATGCAAATAGCGGCAACAGCCATGATATGGGGAACGTATTTACGAGTGGCACGCGGTAGTGTTTTCATTTTCCAGTAGTCACGTGTATGTTCATATCTGATTGAACGTGCCAGTCTGCCCTCTCCGGCATTATAAGCTGCCATTACAAGATACCAATCATTGAATTCTTCATATAGATAAAGCATATATTTTGCCGCTGCTTCTGTAGCTTTAACGGGATCACGGCGTTCATCCACCCAATAGTCATATTTTAAGCCAAAACTTTTACCGGTGTAATCCATGAATTGCCATTGACCCATAGCACCTACATGAGAGAGTGCATCGGTCCTCATTTCACTTTCAAGCATACTCAAATAAATAAATTCTTCCGGTACACCTTTTTCACGAAGGATCTTACGAAAAAGGCGTTCATAAATAGCTTTGGTCTTGATCCATCTTTGCAGATCACCATGACGCTTTGTTTGGAACATTTTAATGGATGTTTCAACACGACTGTTAATTATTATAGGAACATGACCGTCCCGATCTTCCAAAACGATATAATCTTTATTATCATCCCCCGCGAAATATTCATCTGTCAATGAACCCATTGCCTCTTTCAAGTCTGAAAGAGAGAATTGTTCATGTAATTCACGCATTTGCGGCGCATATTCTTCGAATTCATTGATAATACGATCTGTGAAAAGATTGAATTGCTCATACTGGATAACATCCATGCCATTGTATGATTCGATCTTCGCTAAAATATCAAAAATGATACTTAACTGAAACTCAACTTCAAGAGAATCATCATCATCTTGTGCAAAAAGAGCATCTACATAATGAACTTTAGCCTGAGTTAAATATTGATCAAATGGCGTGATAAATTCAACCGGTTCGTCAACGGCAACGATCTCTGTTAATATCTCGTTTCGGACTGAATCACTAAGTGAATTTTCTTGTGCCAAAGAAAACGGGCCTGCCTCTTGTATAGCTTCTTTAGTACCGGAAAAACAAGCAGTGCTGAGTAGTATAACTGCAAGAAAAATAACCATTATGCGAATTTTCATTCATTATCCCCTATTACATTCTTTCCGGAGCTTGGATGCCCAAAATATTTAGTCCGTTTGCTAAAATGATCTTTACTGCATCGATCAATTGCAGGCGAGCCTTTGAAAGTGAAATATCCTCCGAAACAACACGATGTACGGAATAAAATTTATGAAACGCGGTTGCAAGTCGATATAAATAGTTCGTAAGATGCATGGGTTCCAGACTGATCTTACATAAGTCCATAATATCTTTGAATTCTAACATCATTTCTAAAAGAGCTATAACTTCCGGCTCATTTAAAAGTGAAAGATTTGCGTCTTCATAACTTTCTATGCCTTTTTCTGAGCTGTGTAACAGGATATTACAAATTCTGGCATGCGCATACTGTAAATAAAAGACCGGGTTTTCGTCTGTTTGTTTTTGGGCCAAGGCAAGATCAAAATTCAAATGCGAATCCATGTTCCGCATAATATAAAAATAGCGTACGACATCAGTACCGGCAATGTCCATTAATTCGTCCAAGGTAACAAAATTGGCTTTCCGGGTGGACATTTTGACTTTTTCTCCGTCTTGTGTCAATGTCACGAACTGATGCAGAAGTACACGTATATGTGATGTGTCCAGATCCATAGCTTCCAGTGCGGCTTTTACATCCGGATAAGTAGCATGGTGGTCAGCTCCGAAAATATCAATGATCAGATCAAAACCGCGCTTGATTTTTTCACAATGATATGCAATATCAGGGAGGCGATATGTTGGCTCACCTGTATTTTTAACCAATACTCGATCTTTTTCAGCTCCGAATTGTGTTGCCCTGAACCAGGTCGCGCCATTCTCTTGATAGGTATAGCCCTTTTCGGCAAGTTTGTTCAATACTTCTTCTATCTTGCCTTGTTTATAAAGATCTTTTTCATTGAAATAAACATCATGTACTATTCCCAGTCGTTTTAGAGTATCTCGGATATTGATAAATATAGCATTCGATGCAAATTCTGTAAAAATTTCCAGATCATTTTCTGTTTTCAAATCTCCATGTTCTTTGAGAAAATCAGCAGCGATTTCAATAATATATTCACCTTCATAACCGCCTTCGGGAATGTCCAACTCCTTGCCGAGTAATTCATTATAGCGGGCAAGAATGGATAATCCCAGCATGCGCATCTGGCGGCCGGCATCATTAAAATAATATTCACGAGTCACTTTATAATCATGCCACTCAAGAATTCGGGCAATTGCATCGCCCAAAACTGCTTGACGTCCATGTCCAATTGTCAGGGGTCCCGTGGGATTGGCAGAAACAAATTCAACTTGTACGCTTTGCCCCTTTCCCGAATGACTCTTCTGAAAGGCATCCTTTTCTTCACGGATATGAGGAATAAATGCCTGGAAATATTTGGGAGAAAAAGTAAAATTGATAAAACCCGGAGAAATCACCTCGATCTTTTCCAGACCTGTGACCTTGCCTTCAAGCTCGGTTTTAATATCATTTGCGATATCCAAAGGCCGACGCTTTAACTGTTTTGCTAGCATCATAGCTACATTTGAGCTAACATGCCCAAAGGCATTATTTCTTGGCCGTTCAACTACAAATTGAGGACTTTCCCAACTTAATTGTTCAAGACATTTCTGAATTTCATTTTGGACTGTTTGTAACATATTCTCCTCAAAAACAGACATAAAAAAACGAGCTGCTAATGCAACCCTCTAACCATGGAAAACTAATAGATTTCTTTGCTTATATCAAATAAAAACTTTGAAAATAAGTTCCGGTATAAAAAGTTTATTTTTATCAGATACGCATATGTGAAACAAGGGGGTCATCAACAGAAAGTGCCGTACATTTAATATTCCAGGTCTTTTCATTCAACCTGACATGAACCAGTACCTCTTCATCTTGTTTTGCCTTTGAATAACGGGCAAGAAGTTGCGCGGCTAGTTTCATATCCTCTTGAGAAAATTCACCCGTACCAATACCTATACCTCCGATGACATTTTCCAATTCAAAGAAATAACGTCCGGCGATATAGGGTTGTAATAAGTGATATTCTGATTCATCTCTGGAAATCACCATTTTAGCAATTTCGGATATTCTGAAATGACGTCCAATTCGTAATAGAGGAGCATCCTCTTTGGGAAAATTATCTTTACCGTATTGTTTCAATAAGTCTTTAAAACGATCACCGTATTCGGGAACGATCAAATAGCAATTACCACCGGCCGCAACAGCAAGGTCTTCAACACCAAGTTCTTTTGCCAATTGCAATTGTGGTGTTCGTCCACGGCCTTGGAAACCTTTTAATTTCGTCCTGTCCACTAATCCCTCAAGCTCGGGAATAGTAGGTTCCAAACATAAAGCGGAAAGCGGTCTCAATAATTTGCCTTCTAACCCACTTTCATTCAAAGCTATCTTCATTTGGTGCGCAAGCTGACTTTTAGGGCGCTGTCCCATCACTTCACCGGTAAATACAAAATCAGCACCTTCTTCCTCCATAACCCGGGCCGCAACATGGATCATATGCAAATGACAATCCAAACAGGGATTAACATTTTTCCCATAACCATATTTAGGATATAAAAGTGTGTCCCAATATTCATCCTGAATATTTTCAACGCGAAATTTTACTCCCAAAGCTTTTGCGGTATCTTCAACACTGCGTTTTCCATCGGCTGATACTTCTTTATGGTCAGTAAACCCGGTTCGTATTAGCAATCCTGTTACTTCAATCCCCTGTTGCCTGATCAAAGCACAAGCCAGAACAGAATCCAGTCCACCGGATAATAATCCTATCGCTTTTACTTTCTTAGCCATGGTTGATCCTTCTCTTCGATCTTGCTTTTACGTAAAAGGGTGATCTTGTAACCGGACCCGGTGAAGTGAGATTCAATAATTTCCTGATGAGTTTTAAAACGGTCATAATGAATGATCACTACATCCGAATCAGGATAAACCACCAGCATTTCAGCACCGGAAGTGCCTAATATCTCTGACTTTAGTGAATCTAAGGATATGGCATTTTCGTTTTGGATAAAACGATAAACCAGTTCATTCTTTCTTGAGTTACTGCACGCCGATAGGCCAAGCGATAGAAAGATCACTAACAAATAAGTATATAGGTGTCTTTTTTTCATGCTCAATTATACGTAATTTTAACTTCAAATGCTAAAATGTTTATCTTCTTCAACGAAATGCCGGTATCTTAATCGTTTTGAAACACTATGAAATAATGATAGATTATGCCGTGAATATATTGGAGAATAAAATGAACGTAAAACGAAACGACGAAATCATTGCCATCTCGAATATATGTCAATTATTTACACTCTATTCAACTCATAACAGAAAGTTTGCTTACATAAAATAATGAAAAACATACCTTTATTACTCAATCATACCAGCGAATTATTTTCGCTCTGGTACAATAAAGAACTTATTGTACGTGCTGCTGATAAAATTAAACGAAGCTATTTCCAGGATCGCCGCTACTTGGGCTCAAAAGACAGAAAGTTCATCGAATTGCTGTACTTTGATATGATCAGGAATCTGCGCCTATATCTCTGGCAGATCAATAAAGCTCAGCCGGGTGAAATACGTAATATTTCTCCCGAATTGATAACGGTCCATGCCTTTAAACGTTTATTTCCGCAAGAAAGCATAAAACAGAAATTCAAGATCGATGACAAGATCGCAATAATATTCAATTCATATGAGTATCGCGAAATTCTTCCGGATGATCCCGCTGAACGTTGGTCGCTCCCCCCTGCCCTATGGGAACATATCAAGGATGCATACGATCCGGCTGAACTGGAACTATGTTTACCGGCTTTGTTACAATCCCCCGGTGTACATATTCGGACCAATTCTCTAAAAACAAACACACCCGCATTAATGGAAAAATTGAAAGATATTCCCTTTCAACTTGGAAATTTATCTCCCGATGCCCTTCGACTGGATACGTATGCCAACCTCACTCAAAATCCATTGTATAAAAGTGGATTTTTTGATTTCCAAGATGAAAGCTCTCAGCTTGTCGCATTTGTATGCAACCCTAAGAAAGATGATATTATCGTTGATCTTTGTGCAGGTGCCGGAGGTAAAACACTCCATTTAGCGGCATTACAAGGTGACATGCCTTCTTTGATCGCAACTGATAAATATTCGAATCGTCTTCGTGAATTGGGATTTCGTGCTATGCGACTTGGAATTCGCAATATTCAATTAAGACCTATTGAAAAGATCAATACACTATATAAGGGCAAGGTCAATACACTGCTTATAGATGCGCCTTGTTCGGGATCGGGCGTTTATGGGCGGCATCCTGATAGAAAATGGGAATTCAACGAAGAGCGTTTAACATATTATATTAAAGAACAAAGATCAATTTTAGCAGAAAATGCTTCGCTTATTAAACCCGGCGGATATCTTGTCTATGCAACTTGTTCGATCATTCCCGAAGAAAACGTCAAGCAGATCGAACACTTTCTTTCAACACATCCGGACTTTGAACTTGTTTCCGTTTATGATGAACTGAACGAACATGGTATTCGTATTCAACATGATCCTTCTGATAAATATTTACAGATTTTACCCCATCAATATCAAAGTGATGGATTCTTTATTTCAAAGCTAAAAAGAATCAAATAATTCTAAAATAAAAAAGCCCCTCATTCGAGGGGCTTATAATTATCTCTCTCTCTTACTATTTTATTTAACCAGCAACATTTTCTGACTGGTGGGATTTTCATTGATCACTGATCTTAAAATATAAACACCACTGCTCAGATCATCACAATCTACACGGTATTCATAATGACCAGCACCATAAGTACCAGTTGCGATATTTCTTACAACACGACCGGACATGTCATAAAGTTTAATATCAACATTTTGTAAACTGAAAAGTTCAAACGGCACGACAAAACTCGGGTTGAAAGGATTTGGATATGATTCAAGTACTACAAAATCCGTAATCACATCTACAGGTCCATATGGGAAGGCATATCCTACGATATCAATAGCTTCGATCGTATAACTGTAGGAATTACTTGCCATAACATCATAATCTAAGTAGGCATATTTCATAACATTAATATTTGCCTGTGAAAGAAGAGAAGGATCCGTCAAATAACTTGCAATTTCCTCTGCTTCGCCACCATTAATCGAACGCTTTACAATAAAACCTTCAATATCAACTTCATTTTTAGTTGACCATTTAATTTCAATAGTGTTTTTCTTCCAGGCTGCAACTAAGCTTTTGTATTCAATTGAACCAACAGGTTCAAGAGGAGGATCAACAATAGTTGTGTCATTAGTCGTTGTATCTTCATATACTACTTCTATTGCTTCAGAAACATCCAATCCACCATCAAAATTTTCGATTTCAAAAGTGTAATAAACATTATCAATTCCGGGAATATAGCTTGGGAATAATACATTTCCATAACCAACGCCGGAAATTAACATGCGGATTTTAAGAAGATCTGAAGGTTGCAAAGGATCTATTGAGACATTACTGAAATAGTCTTTTAAATCCGGATTACCCATGAAAGGAGAATCAAAAGTAATTGCATAACAATCTGTATAGGTATCGTTTTTAAAAATATCATATAGCTCAATTGTTATTTCAGGGAAAGTTCCTGCTAGAATTCCTGTTTTTGTAACAGTTACAATATTATTTGTGATAGCAAGATCACCAAAAATATCAACAGGGTATTCCACATAGACCATTCCCGCACCTAATACTTCAGTACCTTCAGATAGCCATGCCTGAACATCAAATTCATAATAATTTAGACCGCTTTCTTCAACAATTTGGCCGTTTGTGAAAATCAAATGCAATGTTCCGGTAGCTGCAAAAACAGAACTCAATGCAAAAGTTAACACTGCAAAAATTAACAAAAACTTTTTCATCATATACTCCCTATCTTATTAATTTATTTAAATAGAACAGTCGTTTTCCTGTTCATGATAAATATATTATGATATATATTACTGAAATGCAACATATTATCACATTTAGTTAAAATATTTTTTTACATATTATCTCAAAGAGCTTTTTCAATTATAATTCAAATTACACAAATTAAATTGACTTTACAATAGCACTTGTGTGAAATTGATGAATACTTAATAAATACTTAATAATATCTTAACACAAACAGACTTAAAAGTTATATTAACCGGATATTAATATTTATTGGAAATGCATATAAGAAATACTCTCAATTGCCTAAACATATTTTAATTTTGCCATAAAATGACGAAGCACTTTGGGTTCATATTCAAAATACAAACCCTTCAATTCTTTTCTCTTCATATAAACGCTTATAACGCCCTCAGCTACATGATCCAGATGTGCATAGGTATAAGTCCTGCGCGGTATAGCTAGACGCATCCACTCAAAAGGACTTTCAATGTTTTTACCGGTCTTGGGATCCCGTCCGAGAAGAAAAGAACCGACTTCCACTGTCCGTACTCCCGCTTCAAGGTATAAAGCATTACATACCGATTGAGCCGGGAATTGATCAAAAGGAATATGTGAACACATGTTTTTACAATCAACGAAAACCGCATGACCACCTGCAGGATACTGCACCGGCACACCGGCTTTGCGCAATTTTTCAGATAAATATCTTACTTGATCCAATCGGTGTATGAGATAATCTTCCTCCAGCCCTTCTTTCAATCCGACCGCCATGGCTTCCATATCTCTTCCGGCAAGACCTCCGTAAGTGGGAAATCCTTCATACGGCACCGTACGTCCCTGACACTCCCTGAAGAATTCTACATCTTTTTTAATGACGATCAGTCCACCTATATTTACCAGGGCATCTTTTTTGGCACTCATCAAAAATATATCTGCATGATCGAACATCTCGCGGGCAATATCTTTAATTTCATGTTTATCATACCCTTTTTCACGCTGTTTTATAAAACAGGCATTTTCGGCAAAGCGTGCACCATCCATGATTAGCGGAATATCGTATTTTTGAGTTAACGCATAAACATAACGTAAATTCTCCAGACTAACCGGTTGCCCCCCCGCAGAATTATTGGTCATGGTCATAATAATGCCGGCAATATTCTCCCGTCCCAGATCCTTGATATATGCCTCACATTTCTCAACATTCATATTTCCCTTAAAGGGAGAAAAAGTATCAATATCGAAACATTCATCCACAACACAATCGATTGCCGTTGCTCCGGCAAGTTCAACATGGGCGCGGGTTGTATCAAAATGCATATTGGAAATAAAATACATATCGGAATGTTTCGCAAGAAGCGGCAATACAACTTGTTCGGCTCCCCTTCCCTGATGAACGGGAATCATATATTTATAACCCGTGATCTCCTTGACCGTCTCCTCAAGACGATAAAAACTCCGGCTTCCGGCATAGGATTCATCTCCCTGCATCAATGCTGCCCATTGGTAATGACTCATGGCACCGGTGCCGCTATCGGTCAACAGATCGATATAAACCGCTTCACTTGGAAGTAGAAATAGATTATTATAAGCTTTTTCTAAAGATTCTTTACGTTCTTGTAATGTTGTTTGCTTTATGGGTTCAATCATTTTGATCCGGTATGGCGGAGCGGTAAATCTATCCATTTTGAGTCTCCAAGACATAAACTTCAGATACTAAGAGCATCCGGGGTTTTATCAATTTGTTATATAAATAATGACCTTATTTTTTCTTAGAAGAAGATGATACATCTTCTTTTTTTCTTTTTCTATTTTTGATGTAATCCCAAAAGAAAGCATAAAACAGCAAGAAACCCATACCGGTAATGACCAAAGCTTTTTTCCAGGTTTTATCCCAGAGAAGGAATTGCACCGCAGTCGGTTTCCCTTTTATATATTTGTAAGGGACCATACCCCAGTATCGACTGTCGGCACTGTTGTCACGGTTATCACCCATCATGAAATAATAATCCTGCTTGACTTTATAGGTACGATGACGTTCACCGTTAATATACCAATTGCCGAACTGATAGGATACTTTTTGCTTTTCCAATGATAAAATATTGTAGGCATATTCCGGATTTGCCGTATCTAAGTTTATGATATCACCCTTTTTAGGAATGTATAAGGGTGGATATTGATCTCTATTCCCATGTCCGGAGGGCCAAATCTCCTGATCAATTTTATTTTTAACTTTAATGTTATTATAATTGATATTCGCTTTAGGCGGATCTTCAAATAATACTCCATTTACATAGACTTGTTTATCTCTTACTTCGATAGTTGAACCCGGAGTTCCGATACAGCG
The DNA here is from genome assembly GCA_021734505.1 of Fidelibacterota bacterium. GTDB lineage: Bacteria > Fidelibacterota > Fidelibacteria > Fidelibacterales > Fidelibacteraceae > M50B103. The sequence goes on from JAIPIT010000050.1 coordinate 12,722, forward strand.
CTTGACATAATCAAATAATCTATTTTGTGGATACTCAAAAATAACAATATCACCCGTTTGAGGTTTTTTTATTGCCGGTAGCTTAACATGTGGTATCATAAAACCAACTGGCTTATGAAAGATAAGACCTGAGCCAGAAAAGGGTATCGCAATCTTATGAGGTGTTTGCGCTCCATATGTGATCTGATTCCCGACTACAAACGTTCCGGTCATCATGGTGTTTTCCATGGATCCGGTAGGTACAATATAATTACAAAAGATCATGGAACGGATGATCCACACCGCGAGAATGATAATAGTCCATGATTTTACTTCATATAAGACTTTATCCCGTTTTGTTGCAAATACGCGTTTTTCTTTTTTGCGCTTTTTATTCTTGTTTTTTTCTTCTGATCCTTGTTGATCCGTCATGTTTATTCCTTATTAATATAAAATATTTTCATAGTGTTCAATGTGTGGGGCATGCCAATCGTTCCCTGAAATGGTCACCGCATCAAATCTAACATCATATTCGTCCATATTCAAATCATAAAAGTAGCGTTCAGATGCTTTTATCATTTTCCCAATCTTTTCTTCAGTAACCCTTTGAGAAGCTTGAAACTCATCAATTTCTTGCGAAGTCTTTACTTCGACCATGATAAACAGTTCCCCGTCTTTCATGATGATATCGATCTCACCCTCATTACCACCGTGGTAATTGCGGGCAATAAAATGATATCCTTTAAGCAAAAGATAATAGATCGCCCAATTCTCACCCCAATGACCCAAAAAAGCCGGTTTTGGATATCTGGGAAACTCCATGTTCTTAATTGGAGCAAAATAACGCCGGTGAATTGGTGTAGGGTAGTTCTCTTCCAGAGCTTTAATATGCTGAGCTGTGCCATAGCCTTTATGCTTTTCAAATCCATACTCCGGATATATCTCCGCCCAACGTTTCATCATACGGTCACGACTTACTTTAGCGAGAATAGAAGCCGCTGCAATACAAAATGATTTACTGTCTCCGGCAATTACCGCTTCTCCTTTGCCCTTCAGTTCAAAGGGAACACGATTTCCATCTATCAGGACATAGACACCGGACAAATTAAGCTTTTCAACAGCGCGTTCCATTGCGGTCAAAGCGGCTTGAAGAATATTGGTTTTATTTATTGCCTGAACACCTAATGAGTGGACAGACCAAGCTTGCGCATGCCCTATGATCCATTGATAAGCTACTTCACGCTGTTTTTCACTGAGTTTTTTGGAATCCCTGATCAATTCATGGTATGCATCGGGTGGGAAAATTACTGCTGCAGCCGTAACCGGTCCTGCCAATGGTCCCCGCCCGGCTTCATCCACTCCAACCAAGTTGGGATGTTCCTTGCGATAGATATTATCAAATGCCTGTAGTGATGTTGCGTCACCCGACATGGTTTATTTCTTTATTGTTTTTGATTTCTTTGTATCTGTAGTGGTTTTTTTGTTCTCTTCTGTTTTTTCCTCTACTGCCGGTTCTTCTTCTACCTGTTTTTCTTGTTGTATAACCGGTTTTTTTACCGATACGGATTTTTTTACAACAGTATTCTTTGAAGTCACTGACTTTTTTGTATCTGCTGACGTCGGTTTCTTTACCACGGGGGTCGTAGCCGGTTCTTTCTTTTTATATTGATCCGAGGTAGTTTTTTTGCTGTTATCAAGATCAATTTTACCTTGATTTTCTGTTCCGTCTGCAGGTTTAATCGGTGGTTTTTTAACAGGTTCTGTTTTGTCTTCATCTGTTTGCGTAGG
>JAIPIT010000051.1 GCA_021734505.1 Fidelibacterota bacterium
GTAAATATTACTTTGAATCAGGTTGATTCAACGGCAGATGTCAGTATTGTCGGAACATTTGGCGATGAGGAAGAGACGGAAGAAAAGATCGTTTTCTCAGCCGACTGGAACGGTTCATTCGATATCTATATCATGGACACGGACGGTACGAACATTCGTCAATTGACATCATCGCCTTATGATGACCGCTATCCGCAATTGTCTCCCGATCGAAGCAAGGTCAGCTTTCACAGAAATAATACACCCGAAGGACATATTTGTTATATTGTAGATGTACAAACCCTTGAATTGGAGCCTATCGGTTTGGACAGCTTAGCAGCGCAATGTGTCTCATGGCATCCTACAGATAATACCTTCATTTTCCATTCGGCTATCAATGGGACCTGTGATATTTTTAAGTATAACGCCGATACGGAGGAGATCACACCCCTGGTTGTCAATGATGAAACAAATTGGGTGCCGGTCTATTCGGGCACAGGCGCTGAATTTACCTATTATGCTAAGAAAGACGGCATGTTCAGGTCGTATATTGTGAATGCCGATGGTTCTAACCGTCGTGTAATAAATCCTGATGGCCATCCGGATGAACGTTTGCCTCATATCAATCCCGTCTATGATGAACTGATCCTGTTCTCTGGACGTTATTACGCACCTGGGTTATATAATACATTCGGTTTGTACATTACCGATCGAGAGAGTGGAAACATTACCGAACTCTTATCGACCGAGGGTGTCAATGAATCCTGGCCGAACTGGTCACCCGATGGTGAAAAAGTTATTTATGAGCGCAATTATTTAAGCAATTACGGCATTTATGTCATAAATCGCGATGGGTCGGGACACAAAGCGATCCTGGATACACCGGGAGATGAACTGTATCCTCATTGGCGTTAAGCAGAATATTTCATTTAAATAAAACCCTGTCCTGTTGCGACAGGGTTTTTTATTTGGACTTGTTTATTGTTGCGGTGCTTATTAATTTTCCAAGAATCATTGATATTGGATATTTCAACGATCACACACAGGAAGGAATCAAAACCATGACCGATAAGATGAAAACCGTTTTTATATTTCCGGGACAAGGATCTCAATCCGTGGGAATGGGCAAAGATCTGTATGAACATTCACGCCTTGCAAAAGACCTTTATGAAAAAGCAAATGATGTATTGGGATATGATTTAACCACGCTATGTTTTGAAGGTCCGGAAGACAAACTGAAATTAACCGAAAATACTCAACCGGCCATTTTAACGACCAGTATCGCTCTTTTAAAACTGTTTCAGCAAAGATCCAACATACAACCGTCATATGTTGCAGGACACAGCCTGGGTGAGTATTCGGCACTGGTCTGTGCCGGTGCGCTTTCTTTTGAAGACGCCGTGTTATCCGTCCACAAACGCGGACAATACATGCAATCGGCCGTTCCCGTCGGGGTCGGCACCATGGCGGCTATCGTCAGAACCACCGAAGATGTGGTGCGGGAGCTATGCGATCAGGTAAATCGTAATGGACATGTTGTTGTAAATGCGAATATCAATTGTCCCGGGCAATATGTTATATCCGGACATACCGAAGCAGTCAAAGACGTCATGAAGCTGGCTAAAGAGAAACGTGCCATGGGAATACCGTTGGCTGTCAGTGCTCCTTTCCATTCGCCTTTAATGCAAAAAGCTGCCGATGAACTTGAAAACTGGCTTGAAGATATAAAATTCAACGATCTTGATATTCCGCTGATCAACAATGCCGACGTTGAGATCCTGACCTCAGGCAAAGAAGCAAAAAAATCCCTGATCAAGCAAATGCAGGCCCCGGTCAGATGGGAAGCATCCATGCGAAAACTGATCGATATGGGTGTTGATACATTTATTGAGATCGGACCGGGCAAAGTGCTGACGGGTATGTTGAAGCGGATCAACAGGGAAGTGAAAGGTATTAATGTGTTTGATCTGGAGAGTATGGAAGAGGCGGTTGGAATTTTGCATAGACCTGCCAGCTTGGTCCATTGAAAGTGAAATGCTGGCTGGTCGAAAGAGACGGCTCCAGCCGGAAGGTCATTTACCCCTTAAACTTTAAACGCTAAACGTTAAACTTATGATAGAAACCGGAATAGACATTGTTGAAGTCCATCGCATCGAAAAGTCGATAGAGAATCCCACTTTTATCAGGAAATATTATCATCCCATAGAGATCGAATATTCCGCAACATCCATAAATGCTGCCCAGCATTTTGCGGTTCGCTTTGCTGCAAAAGAAGCGGTTCGTAAAGTTCTTCTATCTCATATAGACAAATTAAGCTGGACGGATTCCTGGATAGAAAACGATGAAAACGGTAAACCCCACCTCCAATTTTCAGAGAACATTCTTAAACAGGTACATATTTTATCTTCTTCCGTCAGTTTGAGCCATTCCAAAGATCAGGCAATTGCCATTGTATTATTGGACGTAAAACCCTTCTACGCCAAGGCTACGAAGGGCAGGCGTAAAACTTAAAACTAAGATCCTTCTATACCAAGGCTACAAAGTGCAGGCGTAAATCACGAAACGTGAGATGTGAAACATACCCGGGCTTGATTTATCTTTTACTTGTCTCTAACCTCAACCTTAACCTTCCATCTTCGCTCTTTGAGCTACGGCGGACAAGTAATCTCAACCTAAAAAAAAGATTGGCAATTTATTGAAAAGAGTATTAGAATATCGGTGAGGTTTTTCATGTTTCTCAACTGAAACATCAAAAACCTTAACACACACTAGGAGGAAAAATGAAAGAACAACTTATTAAGATCATTGCAGAAGAATTAAGCGTAGAAGAAAAAGACATTACGCTTGAGTCGGATTTGCAGGAAGATCTTGGTGCCGATTCCCTGGATGCCATACAACTGATCATGAGTATTGAAAACGAATTTGACGTAACCGTTCCCGAATCCGAGATCGATCATCTGAAAAAAGTTTCGGATATTCTGAAATACCTCGAAGAGAATAAATAAACTCGGTTAATCAGCAATACCATATCCCGATCTCCCAACAAGGGTGAGACCGATCGGTATATTTTCAAATACTTCTCTAAAGAACTAAAACCGGGATCTTTATGGTTCCGGTCACAGTTTTAACGAAATATCATCAGAAAATAAGCGCGATATGTATTGCCGTATAATTTTTTTAAACGGGATTTGATCATGTTAATGATAAAATTTATTATATCGGGGGGTTGTACGACATGGGCTTGAGCAAAGGCAATTTTAAGATAATTTCGTCAGGTCATTACACTCCGGAGGGTGTTCTGACAAATAAAGATCTTGAAAAGATCGTCGAAACATCCGACGAATGGATCACAACAAGGACAGGGATCAAGGAAAGACGCATTTCCGATGGAAAGACAACCTCTGACCTTGCCACACTTGCAGCGAAAAATGCCATTGAAAAAGCGAATTATGATAAAGAAGATATTGATCTGATCATTGTAGCCACATTTACGGCCGAGATCAGAAGTCCCAGTGTCGCATGCAGGGTCCAGGCAAAATTGGGACTTGATAAGCCGGGACTGCTTGCTTTTGATATCAATGCCGCTTGTACAGGATTTATTTATGCACTCAATATTGCTGAAAGAATGTTGCAAACAGGTGCTTATAAAGCTGCATTGGTCATTGGTTCTGAAGTGATCAGCCGGGTAACCGATTATAAAGACAGGAACACTTGTGTACTATTCGGCGATGGGGCCGGGGCCGTTATTATTGAAAAAGACGAGAGTAAAGAAGTTGTTTTCAGTGTCCAGACTAAAAGCGATGAAGATCTGATCCTTTATGTCGACGATTACGTCAGCATGAATGGTCCCAAGGTCTATCAATTCGCTTCACGGATCATTCAATCAAGTGTCAATGCCGTGTTGGAACATGGAAATATTGATAAAGATTCTATCAGAAAGATCATTCCGCATCAGGCCAATATCCGTATTATACAAAGTGCTTCAAAAGCCCTGAAAATGCCAATGGATTCATTTTATGTAAATATCCATAAATACGGGAATACGTCGGCGGCAAGCATTCCGATCGCACTTGATGAGATGCTTGAAACGGAAAAAATAAATTCCGGCGACAAGATCATATTGGTTGGTTTCGGTGCCGGTTTAACTTCGGGAGCTTGCTCCCTGACTTTTTAGCTTTATATGCCCGATACAAAACAAGTATCTTGCCTTAGAAGCTTAAAATATGTAAACTATTTATCAAGGTTCAAAAGAACTTAAAAAGGTCAAAAAGACCAAAAGGAATCATTATGGATTTTAGAGATAAAGTCGCTCTGGTGACAGGCGGGGCTGTCGGTATAGGTAAAGCCATCACCAGTGAGTTCGCAAGGAGCGGCGCAAAAGTATTGATCAATTATCATCATTCGGAAACTGCTGCCAAAACGCTTTGTGAGGAGCTTGCCCTTGAAGGATTGGAATCTTCAATGTTTCGTGCGGACGTTTCAAAACTTCAGGAAGCAAATGAATTGGTAAAAGCTGTCATCGAACGATATGGAAAACTTGATATTCTGATCAATAATTCAGGTATCACCCGCGACCAGCTTATGCTTAGAATGAGCGAAGAAGATTTTGATAAGGTTATTGATGTCAATCTGAAAGGGACATGGAACCTCATTAAGTCTGCTGTACCTTTTATGGCAAAAGCAAGAACGGGAAAGATCATAAATATTACATCGGTCACGGGTATTGTCGGTAACGCAGGACAGTCTAATTATGCGGCATCCAAAGCCGGGATCATTGGATTAACAAAATCGGTTGCACGTGAATTTGCCAAACGCAATATCACCTGTAATGCAGTTGCCCCCGGTTTTATTGAAACGAATATGACGGAAACACTTCCCGATAAAATCAAAGAATACTATCTGTCGCAGATACCTCTCGGAAGATTCGGAAAAACGCGGGATGTCGCATCAATGGTGCTTTTTCTTGCAAGCGAACAAGCCGATTACATCACCGGACAAGTGATGAAGGTAGATGGCGGAATGGTAATGAATTAGGAGAATAAATGGAAAAACGTGTTGTTATTACGGGATTGGGTGTGGTAACACCTATTGGGAATAATGTAAAAGATATGTGGCAGGGTGTCCTTGAAGGCAGGAATGGGATAGGTGAGATCACATTGTTTGATATTTCACAGCAAAAACCTTATCTGGCGGCAGAAGTTAAAGATCTGGATATTGCTGATGCCATACCGCCTAAAGAAGCAAGGCGTATGGACAGAACAACGATCTTCGCTTTAGTTGCCGCAAAAGAAGCATATGAACAAGCAGGATTGACTGAAGGGAGTTTTGATCCCGAACGTTTTGGAACCTTTATCGGCAGTGGTATAGGAGGTTTGGAGACCATCTATAATGAAACCAAAAAAGCTGTGGAAAAAGGTGCAGACAGATTAAGTCCATTCTTTATTCCGAATACGATCGTAAATCTTGTCGGTGGGAACGTAGCCATTAAATATCATGCAAAAGGTCCGTCTTTGCCGATTGTTACGGCTTGTTCATCAGCAACAAATTCAATCGGTGAAGCATACCGCTACATTAAGCACGGTTATGTCGATCTGGCTTTTGCCGGCGGTTCGGAGGCACCCGTCAACGTGTTGGGCGTGGGCGGTTTTTCGAACATGCGTGCCATTTCACCGAACCTGGACCCTGACCGGGCTTCAATTCCGTTTGACAAAGAACGGCAGGGATTTGTCATCGGCGAAGGTGCCGGACTGCTGATACTCGAAGAATACGAACATGCCAAAAAACGTAATGCAAAGATCCTGGCTGAGATCGTGGGATATCATACCAACTGCGATGCCTTTCATATCACTCAGCCCGATGAAACTGCTGAAAGCATTACACGATGTATGATAAATGCAATGAAAGATGCAGAAATAAAACCCGAGATGATCGATTTCATCAGCCCGCACGGAACGTCAACATTCTATAATGATCGCATGGAAACCAAGGGTATCAAGAAAGCTTTCGGAGATCATGCATACAAGATCAGTATCGGAGCGACCAAATCCATGCACGCACATTCTCTGGGAGCTGTCGGGGGCATCGAATCGGCCATTACCGTTATGGCCATGAGAGAAAGTATGGTACCGCCTACGATCAATTACAAGGTCAAAGATCCGGAATGCGATCTGGACTATACCCCGAACAAGGCAAAAAAACGCGAGATCAAATATGCACTCAAAAACAGTTTGGGATTCGGCGGCCATAACGCAACTATCGTATTTAAAAAATGGGAAGATTAAATGATATTGAACAAGGAACAGATAAAAGAAATTATTCCGCACAGGGATCCCTTTTTATTGGTAGATAGGGTTCTGGATATCGAACCGGGAGCTACGGCAATAGGCGAAAAAGATATCAATCCTGATGAATATTATTTTAAAGGGCATTTCCCGAATGAACCCATTATGCCGGGTGTATTGATCATTGAAGCGATCGCTCAGACAGGAGCAATCACACTTCTAGCGTTGCCAAAAAATAATGGTAAAAGCGTATATTTCGGCGGTTTGAAAAAAGCAAAGTTCAAGAGAAAAGTTATTCCGGGAGACGTGTTGCGCATGGAAGTAGAACTTCATCAAGTTAAGGAAAAATTCGGCAATGGTATCGGCAAGGCCTATGTCGGCGACCAGCTTGCCTGTGAAGCCGAATTTATTTTTTCATATATGTAATTGTGTTTTTTGTACAGTTCAATAAAGAATTTATTTTATTTGTAAATTGAATTATATTGATGCGAAGGAAATAATTCCGCTTTAAATTCAGCGATCTTAAAGTTTCAGGAGGGAAAATGAAACGTCATATCGTAATATTGAATCCAACAGCCGGAAAAGGTCGTGCTCAACAGCGGATCCCGGAGATCGAAAGTTTCTTTTTTCAACATAAGTTACCCTACGAGATCATTTTGACCGAACATCCCGGGCATGCGATCAAATTAGCCGAAGCCTATGCAATGATGGACGATACGCTCATTATTGGCGCCGGCGGGGACGGTACAATGAATGAGATCATCAATGGATTGATGCATGCTTCTAAAAAGATGGCGGACTCACTGCCTGTTTTTGGAGTACTGGCTATCGGCCGCGGGAATGATTTTGCGTACAGTGCCAATATTCCTTCCGGATTGGGTGAAGATCTGTTAAGGATCAAAAATGGAAAACCCGTTCATATGGATGTTGGTGAAGTCAAAGGGGGAGATTATCCGAACGGCAGATATTTCGGTAACGGCCTGGGAATTGGATTTGATGCGATAGTCGGTTTTGAAGCTGCTAAGATGAATCATATTCATGGCTCGGCAGCCTATGCTTTAAGTGCGATAAAAACGCTGATAAAATATCCCTCCGCTCCCGACCTTGATATAAACTACGGTAACAAAACGATCTGTATTTCTCCGGCACTGGTTTCCGTCATGAACGGAAGACGCTTGGGCGGTTCCTTTTTTATGGCTCCCAAAGGGAAAATGGACGACGGCCTTTTTGATATTTGCCTAACGAAACAAGGGAAAAGAAAAGAGCTTTTATCTGCAATGATCGCCTATACGAAGGGCAAACAGGGCGAAAGAGAAGATACCATAACAGGCAGATGTGAAAAGATCACCGTAGAAGCACTGTCGGGGACACTTGCGGTTCACGCCGACGGGGAAACCATTTGTGAAGCCGGGAAACGCTTGGAAATCATCAATCATAAACATGCACTGATGATCATCGAATAAAATTGATTTTATTATAAAACGTCATTCCATCAAAATAAGTATTAATAATTTTCCTTAAAATGACCTATATTTATACTTACTGGGATAATAATCTTACCGGATGAAATGAGGAAAGACATGGAAAAATCAGTTTTTGTGAATTTTGCAAAACGAACCTTTTTGTTCCGCATTAATATTTTTTTACTCGTATTATTTTTTTCCTTCATTTCTTTATATGCCGATGCTCATCTGGACAGCCTGTATGATGCCATTGAAAAACACCATGGCCTTCCCGGCATTGAAGCTAAATTGCAGATCGCTTTCGAATTGCGAAAAACCGATCTTGACGAGGTTGATCGGCTTTGCGGACAAGCTTATGAAAATGCAAAACAACTTGAAGAAACAAACCTTCAGGCAAGGGCTTTATATTATAAGGGACTGGCTTATTATTATCACGATATGGCCGACACCGCTCTTAAATATCTTCACGCCGCAAAAGAACTTTACAAAAAAGATCAAAATAATATTCAACTTGCAAAAGTTTTGTGCATGATCGGTTCAAATTACCTGGGGGTAACAGGTGATCAATCAAAAGCCATCACCTACTATAATGAGGCATTAAGCTACGCCAGAAAGACCGAAGATCATAAGACCATGGCTATGATTTATTCCCAGTTATCGAATATTTTCAGAATGAATGGCAGTTACCGGGAAGCAATAGAATTTATCTATAAATCAAAAGAACATTACGAAGCCATTTCCTTCCACGAAGGTATCGCATGGGTCTCCTATTCGATCGGCAGGATCTATTCAACCATGAGTCTGTATGAAGAGGCGAGAAGGGAATATCTTCAAGGGCTTGAGCAATACAGAATGTTGCCCGAAACTGTCGGTTCTTTGACCGGAATTGCAATTTGTCTGGATGAACTTGGATTAACAATGCTGGAATTGGGCGAACCCGAAAAAGCCCGCGAATATAATTTGGAGGCTCAGAAGATCTATAAAAATATCAATTCTGAATTCGGTATGTCCAATGCATTGAAATATTTGGCTCGTCTGGAATACAGTTATCGAAATTACGACGATGCCATTCAATATCTCGATCGATCGCTAAGTATTAAAAAGCAGATCAATGATGTTCTGGGATTCCCAGGCGTGTATGAATTGTATGGCAAGATATTAATGGATCATAAAAAATACCAAGCGGCCATAGATAGTTTGAATGTTGGCCTTGGATATGCTGAACAAAATTCTCAGAGAAACCGTATGATCAATCTGAACAAAAAACTTGCCGAGATATATGCCCAGCTGGGAGAATTTGATAAGGCATATGAATATCGAAGCACTCAAATGGCGATCAACGATTCGATCAGTCAGGCAAAATCAACGCGCGCTCTTACACAATTGGAAGCACTTTACGAACTTGAAATAAAGGAAAACAAGATCCTGGAACTTGAACGGGAAAAAAGGATCAATGAAATTAATCTTGAACGAGAAATTACGGTCAGGAACCTTTTACTGATCATTTTAGCCATGGCGATCGTTTTTGCGTTTTTCTTTATGAAACTCTTTGCTTCAAATCGTCAAACCAATGAGATCCTTAAAAAGAACGAAAAAGAACTGAGAGAGCTGAATGCAACAAAAGATAAATTCACATCAATTATTGCCCATGACCTGAAAAGTCCGTTCAATTCGATCCTGGGATTCTCAAACTTGCTGCAGCGATACAGCGAACAAAAAGATTTTGAAAAAACCAGGGAATTTTCGCATCATATTCAAGAAGTATCGATGCAAACATATAAATTATTGGAAAATCTCCTGGACTGGTCACGTTCCCAGACGGGGAAAATACAATTCAAACCGAAAGCCGTTGATATGAGAATACTGATCAAAAATGCCTTAGATTCGGTTTCCCCTGACGCAAAAAATAAGAATATTGATTTTATCAAGGATATCGACACCATTGCCGTTATGATCGATGAAAAAATGATGCATACTGTTCTTCAGAATTTATTTTCAAATGCGATCAAATACTCTCATCCCGGCGGGAAAGTCCATATCAGCGCAAAAGAAGAAAAGAATGCGGTGATACTGAAGATCAAAGATGAAGGCGTCGGTATGGACAATGATACTTTGGACAAACTTTTCCATATAGACAAAACCGTAAGTACACCGGGAACAGAGGGTGAAAAAGGGACCGGACTCGGACTGATACTGAGTAAAGAATTCATTCAAAAGCATAGAGGTAAGATATTCGCCGAAAGCATTAAGAATGAAGGAAGCTGTTTTACGGTGGTGCTGCCTTTGTAATATTCTTAAAAACCCTGAATTTGAAATATTAGAAAAGTAAAAATAAAGGTTGTCAATTTTTCTTCAATTCTCCAACTTTCAACTTTTTCAACCCATTCATAAATAGTTTTTAAATCGATCTTTTGCTATATTCGGGATTAAAAGCAGGAGTATAGATGATATACAATAATATTCTTCAAACCATCGGACAAACGCCATTGGTTAAAATAAACAAAATGAATCCGAATCCGAATTTGAACATGTATGCAAAACTGGAAGGCTTTAATCCTACCGGGAGCATTAAGGACAGAATAGCTCTGCGTATGATCCAGCAAGCGGAAGCCGAAGGCTGAATTCATCCCGGACAGATCATTATTGAAGCGACTTCCGGAAACACGGGTATCGGCTTGGCAATGATCGGCGCAGTAAAGGGATATCCGGTGACCATAGTGATGAGCGAGACAGTATCTGTGGAAAGACGCCGAATCATTAAAGCGTTTGGAGCGGATATAATTCTCACACCCGCAAGCAAGGGAACCGATGGCGCGATCAAGCTCGTGCGGAAAATGATCAGTAAAGAGCCGGAAAAATACTTTCATCCTGATCAGTTTTCAAACAGCTATAATAAACTTGTTCATTATAAGGTTACAGCGGAAGAGATCTGGCAGCAAACAGGTGGAATGGTAACTCATCTTGTCTCAAGTATCGGAACCTCGGGAACCATTATGGGACTAAGTAAGGCATTAAAGGAAAACAATCCGAATATAAAAGTTGTTTGCGCACATCCTGTGAAAGGCCATTATATCCAAGGATTGAAAAATATGGAAGAGGCGATCGTTCCTCAGATCTACAACCCCAAGAGGATCGATATACAAATTGACGTGGAAAGCGAAAAAGCTTTTGAAATGGCCCGTAAGATAGTACATCAGGAAGGGATCTTCGTAGGAATGAGCAGCGGGGCGGCCATGGTCGCGGCTTTGGAAGTTGCCGACAGTATCGATCACGGTTGCATGGTGGTTATTTTTCCCGACAGGGGTGAGAAATATCTGAGTACAGAATTATTTGTCAATGAATAAAAAAGGTGAGCTTAAGCCCACCTTTGATCATTTGTTTCCCGGTTATTAATCCAATACCCTGAACACATATCCTGAATAAGGTTTTACTTGTATATTGAAGGTGTTCCCGTCCAGTGAATTCCTTTCTACAGTTGGAGAACCGTTCAAACATTCCAATTTGGAAATACCATAGATCTCAGGAAGTGTAATATGGATCTCGCCTCCGAAACTCTTGCGGTTAATGACAACCAAAATGCGTTCGTTAAAATCCGAACGCAAATATGCATAGACTTGTTTATCCGCGCGTATTGTGCTGTAATCCCCATATCTCAGTGCGGGGTGCTCAGAGCGAAGGGATGTAAGAGCGGAAATATATTTTTTCAAACCCTTCTGATGTGAATTCCAACTCCAGTCCATCTCTCGCCGGTTATCGGGATCCGCACCGCCGGTCATACCCACTTCATTGCCATAATAGATAACGGGTGGACCCGGAATGGTCATAAGATAGGTCATGTACATTTTTATTTTATCATAAGTTGCGGGGTCATCAATTTGAATATCTTTTTCCCATCCCATTTCCGCCGCGTCATCACCCCAGTCCAGGTCATGTTCCAGATAAGCGGGATAGCGCGGTTGATCGTGGCTGTCCATAAGGTTAGCCATCAAATGGTTTTGGCCGTAAATATCAACGATACGTTCCATTTCTGCCGCAAGTCCGCCAAAACTGGCATCATCCATGGCAAAAGCATATCGTGCCGGCCAGTAAAGATTGAAATTGAATTGTGCGGATAATTGTCCGTTATTCACATAAGAGCGGATCAGTGAATGGTCCCCGAAAGTCTCGCCGACCTGATAAACGTCTTTGTCGGGAAATTCTTTTCGGATCTCTTTCGTCAAAGCACGCCAGAATTCATTTGGAACATGTTTAACGGCATCATGACGGAAACCGTCGACATTATAATTTTTCATCCACCATATTGCATCTGCAACCATGGTGTCGATCGCTTCGGGCGCATTCGGATAATCGAAGCTGGGCAGAAAAGAATCGAACCAGGTCGTGAGCCTGTATTCATCAAATAAGCGTAAGTTCTTTCTTCCGTCGGGAAGGTCGTATTGCCCAAACCACTCAGGATGGTTTTGATAATAAGGATGTTCCATATGAACGTGATTTGAAACGTAATCCATTAAAAAGCGCAATCCCCGATAGTGCATACCGGTTATAAGCGTATGGACATCATCACGGGTACCGTAATGCGGATCCACTTCTCTGGCGGATATCGGCCAATATCCATGATAGCCGCTGAACATACGGTGGGGAGGAGGGGTTTCGTAAAAAGGATTTGGTGTATTTTTAACAAAGGGCAGGATCCAAAGCGTATTCACGCCCAAATCGTTAAAATATCCTTCATCAAGCTTATAGATCAATCCCTGGAGATCACCGCCTCGAAAGTTAGCTCTGTCAGCCAGGTCGGCATGCATTATCGGATCATCATTGGCCGGATTGCCATTGTAAAACCGGTCGATGATCAGGGAATATATAATGGCATCCTGCCATTTGAATTCACCGTCATTGGCTGCAGGTTTACCGTTTTCCAAAATAACTTCCTGAAGATTGGATGTTGTGCCATCGCCCGACCAGGCCAGTCTGATGCGCCTTGAATGCATTGCGGTGCTTTTGGGGATATTTAAGTTTATTTCATTGCCGCTTATCTTGATCCGGCTTGAATGTATTCGGTGGTTATCCGCCAAAGCAATAATGTCGTAGTGTGAGATCGTTCCATCATAATCATTTGTCAGGATATTGAAAGACAGTTTCAATTGATTGGCCGATGAGTATTCCAGGGGAGAGATAAAAGGACGTTTTCCGGTAAAATCCGGCAAGACTTTCAAAGGAGAATTATATCCGCCAAGTCCATTCGGAACGGAATCGGGATTGGAAGGATCAAGGATCTCTCGTCCGTCAACTCCGAAAAGGTACTCGTATTGACCGGGTTCGAAAGGGATCGTGAGCGAAAAAATACCGTCATCCCCTTTGTTCATCCACAATTGATCTCTAAGCCAGAAATTAAAGTTTCCGAACACACAAACTTTTTCAACCTCATCCTCGGGAATATACGAAAAAGTAATGTATTTTCTTTCGATGACTTTAACCGGCAATTCATATTTATGATCATTGAATAAAAACGCGAGAGTTGTATATCCTGAAAAATCCC
>JAIPIT010000052.1 GCA_021734505.1 Fidelibacterota bacterium
GGTAATTATGCAACGGGGGATCCCAGAGATGCTCTTGTTCTTAACCTTACTGGAACCTTGGCTGCCGGAGATGTTTATGTAGTAGCAAGAACTGAAGCTGATGCTGCTGTCGTGGCTGTAGCTGATATAACCTTTGAATATAGTAATACTGTTGCCGGTGCCTATACAGTTTGTTTTACAGGTAATGATGCATTAGGTCTTTTCCTTAATGGTGTTTTAGTCGATGCTATTGGAGATCCAAGTATTGGTACAAACTTTAATGTTGCCGGTGTAAGCGGTGCCACTGCCGACCATACCCTTATCCGTAAATCAACCGTAGAAGCCGGGAATATTAACTGGACAACTTCAGCCGGTACAGATGAAAGCAATTCTGAATGGGTCGTTCTAGCTCAAGATTCTTTCTCAGATCTCGGCTCACATACATCCGGTCCGGTTGCTTACACTATTTCAAATGTAAGCGTAGACACAGCTTTCCCTCAAGCCGGAAGCGAAATTTCAATTTCAGTCGATATTACACCCGATGAAGGGGTTTCAGCTCCGACGACCGTCAAGATCTTTTACGGTACCGGCGGTACGCAAACGAACCAGACCGACATGTGGCTGGAAAGCGGAACGACCTATGAAGGTATCATTCCTGCATTGAGCTCAGGTAATATCGTTCTTGATTATTATATTTCTGCAATCGGTACTGAGACCATTAATTCAAATCTTTATAGTATGATCGTTGCAGGAACCATAATTAATATTTCAGATATTCATGCCAATATTGGTAGCTACGCTGGTATGACTAAAACAATCGAAGGTGTTATTACCATTGGTGATAGTGTCCTAAGTGAAGGATGGACTTCTGTTTACATTCAAGATGCTTCAGGTCGTGGAATGAATCTTTATAAAAGTGGTGAGGTCTTAGCAGATCTTGAACGTGGAACCCGTGTAAAAGTAGTGGGAGAAGTCGCTCTCTTCGGATCCACAGTAGAAATTAAAGATTTTTCCTATCATGTTGTATCCACGGGACAATCACTACCTACTCCTTTAGCAGTTAATGTTGCTGGTGCAAATTCTGCTAATATTGAAGGAACGCTTGCTACCGTAACTGGTACTTTATCGAAAATTGAAAGTTATACTGGCGGTAAAAATCTAGTATTATCAGAAGGAACTGATTCTATAGCCATTAGAGTCTGGAATACAACTGGTATTAATACTGACAATTATACTATTGGAACAGAATACGCCGTTACAGGGGTTGGAAATTTAGATTCATATGCATCTGAATATCAAATATTAGTTGGATATCAATCTGACATTACGGATGATGTTGCGATCTGTGACGATTGCACACCCGAAACCTTTGCTTTGAACAAAGCTTATCCCAATCCTTTCAATCCGATGACGACCATTGAATTCAACTTGGATGAAGCCAGCGATTTCAGCATATCGGTCTTCAATATTACCGGACAGCGTGTAGACGTTCTTTCGAGCGGCTATGCGGAACCGGGTCTTTATAAACAAATCTGGAATGCAGGTGATTTCACCTCCGGTGTCTATTTCATTCGTTTGGAAGCCGGCATGAAAGTCGCCACCCAGAAAGTTGTTCTCATTAAATAACAAGAGTGACTATGAAACTACGTAAACTATTTCTCATTTTCCTCTTGCCTATCCTTGCTTTCGCGCAGGGGCACCTCATCTTGACCGAGATGGTGCTTCAGCCCTCCGCGGGTGAATATGTAAAGATCAAAAATCCGACAGGCGCCACAATTAACCTGTCGAATTATTACATCACCGATGCAACGGATACGGTAAACGGGAAATACTACTACAAACTGCCGGATGGAGCAGATTATTGGTCAGGCGGTGGCACTGATTTTATTGCACGCTTCCCTGCTGTTACTATTGCAGCGGGTGAGACCATTACCCTCAGTTTGGCCACCGATGCTTATTATTTCACCGAATATGGTGACAGCGCTGATCTGCATCTTAAAGGCAGTGGTCCACGGACCATGCTTCAGGCTGTAGATGGTGTAACAACCATTGGCGTTGCACCCTATAAAATGGATAATATTGCAGAAACCCTGATCCTTTTTTATTGGGACGGATCTTCAGCCAAAGTTCAGGATGTGGATTACCTCATTTGGGGTAGTACCGCCTTTGCCGTAGATAAAAGCGGTGTGGGTACATACTTTAACGATACGCCGGTTGGCTCTCAATCCTTCCTTCCCGTACATATTGACGGTGAAAAACTGATCCGTTTATCTGAAACGGAAGGCAGTGAAACAACAACGGGCGGAAACGGTATTACCGGACACGATGAAACTTCGGAACCTCTGGCTACCACCTGGGATGTTGTGGATCTTGCAAGTTCTCGTCCGGAGATCGGCGATGTCACATTTGAACCCGCAGCTCCCAACGATCAGGATTCGTTGTATATCACTGCAACGGTCACCGATGCTACCGGCGGTCTACAGGTTGAATGTGTGTATACCTTTGACGGTGTCAAGACAGTAAGCGACATGCTACCCGAAAATGCGGGTGACAATGATTACGGTTGTATGATCATGCCATTGGGTGATGCCGGAACATTTACCTATTATGTCCGTGCTGAGAATAGCTTGGGTTTAAAAGATTCAACGCTTGCCTCCAGCAAAAACGTGACTGAATACATTGAACCAAATGACCCCCTAACGATAGCATTTTTAAGAGAAAATTTTGATACATATGAGGGTCAATCTGTTACAGTAAATGGATATGTTACCGTTGAAGGTGGTGTAACAGCTACAAGCAGTTCTTCTGGATATTTACAAGATAATTCAGGCCGAGGAATAAATGTTTTTGGTGCTGGTTTCGCCGGATATGAAAGAGGTAGACATTTATCAATTACAGGTATATTGATCAAATATATTTCTTCTGCTTCTGTAACAATTGAACTTACATTTCCAGACGGTGGTGCATTAATCGTTGAAGATTTAGGACCAGATACAATACCAGAACCTGAAGAATTTACGTGTAAGCAGATAACTGGGTATTTTTCTGAGTTAGAAGGCACTCTTGTTAAAGTCCATGGGAAGGTCATTGATCGTGCTGACGGTATTGGGGGTGGTTCAAACATCACCATTGATGATGGAACAGCACCATTAACACTGCGCGTTTGGGATACTACAAATCTTCTATCCGATGCGACTGCGGACAGTCTTTTAAGTGGGGGTAGTCTGGTTGAACTTTCAGGTATTGTTGGTTCCTACAACGGTTCTGCCCAGTTGGTGCCTGCATACGCAATCGATGTTGATCCCTGGACAGACGGAACAGAGGGTACGGGAAATGTAACGCTGAGCGTTGCTCCTTTCCCTTTTGTACCCAAACTAGGTGAGATCATCAACTACTCTTACGAATTCCCGGATGAAGCCCGTGTGATCATCCGCATGTATGATGCCGCAGGACGTTACGTAACGACCCTGACGGACGAATACCACGGGATGAGCTGGGTCTATGAGGCAAGTTGGAACGGGCGCAATGAGCTGAATCAGCTTCTGCCAGCCGGAACTTACCTCATGCATATGGAAGTCATTGAAAGATCAACCGGACGAGTGACCCGCTTGGCACAGCCAGTGGTCATAGCCGTTAAAAACTAACGTGAATATACTATGAAAAGACTACTATTAATTTTATTGCTGATCGGCGCCCTGAATGCACAGGTCTTTACCGATTCCTGGCCCGGTGCGGCTGCAGGAGCCGGTGCGGGTGGTGCACAGGTCGCAGTGAACCAAAGTATGTGGGCACACAGCTACAACCCGGCCGGACTTGCCTTTGTTGACAATGTCGGCGGCGGTTTTGCTTTCAACAGTCCGGGTTCTTACGGATTCGCCTCATTATCGATGTTCACCGCAACCCTACCGATCAATGAAAAATACGGAACCGTTTCACTGCACGGCGATATGCTGCGCGTAAAAAGCGGAGAAACCGTTCTTTCTTCAGAAAACGCACTGGGCGTCACTCACGCCCTGCATCTTCTTAAAGATCTGCGTTCTTCATTTTCCGTCGGCTACAGCTTGAATTTCCTCTTTGTCGATTACGGACAATCCGCCGGACTTTCCGGTGACGGTTCGGACGGCATCGACCTGGGATCGGTCGCCGGCTTGGGTTTGGACCTTGGTGTCCAGGCCAGTCTGCGCAACCGCGCCTGGATGGGTGTAGCGGTTAAGAACATCAATGCTCCCAAATTCGGCAGTTCGGAATCCGAAGCACAGGCACCGCGTAAATTCGTTGCCGGACTCGGATACATGCCGTATTACGGATTAACTACCTCCTTTGAAGTTGAAAAAATGCAAGGTTACGATGCACAATATCGCATGGGACTGGATTATGCCATTATGGAATGGTTCAGCATCCGCGCGGGTGTATCCACCTACCCTTCTCAGCTGACCTTTGGCTTTGGCGTAAAGAAAGGCTTTATTAAAGTTGACTACGCCTATATCAGCCATCCCGTGCTGAACGGAACGCATTTCTTCACTCTGGAGATATATAAACCATAAACCTGCATTGGCATAAAAGAATGAAAAAATACTTTCACAACCTTTTTCTGATCCTCTTCCTTCTGCCGCTGGGGCTTATGGCCGGGGAGAAGATCGATATAAACAATGCGTCTGCGGAAACTCTCCGGCAACTTCCGGTTGCCGAGGAAACCATTCTTCTTCTTGAGGAATTTCTGCTCTATCATGGTGAATTTACCTCCATCTATCAAATTCGTGAGATCGAAGGCATCAGCTACGAGGATTTCCTCCTGCTGAAAGAAAAGCTCGCGATCTTTCCGACCATCAACTATGATGTAACGGAAAACAAGATCGAGGATCGCTACTACCGCTTGGAAGGCATGATGAATGACGAGGGTGCGTCCGAAGGATTGGTCGAAACATGGATCGATCTCTTCACGAATCCTCGGAATGTCAACACCATGCACTATTTCGACCTGGTAAACCTCCCGGCAGTCTCTCCCTTAGATGCTTCGGCGGTCATGAAATTTCTCGCAGACGGAAATGAGATCAAAACAGCCCGCGATATGCGGGGACTGGAAGGCATCAGCTATTACGGTTATCGGAATATTTCCGACTATGTCCGCTATAATGATGACAGTACGGCAACCTGGAACGGTTATCTGACAGCAACGGTCAAAGACTTTGCCGCACAGATATCACCGGATGACGACGGTGGTCTGATGGACCAGGTCGTTTACGACAAATATCCTTTGGATCAATATTACAAATTCCATTTGAATTACGGACAAAAGATCAGTTTTGGATTGGCTTACACTCAATCCCTAAGTGAAGCTATGCCCGCTTTCAATGATGACAATTTTTATAACACTTTGAATGAAATACTTCCCGATTCCATAGGTTGGTTTAACAAAAGATCAAGTGTTGAGTATACTGATTCTTTACGGGAATTTGCTTCAAAGATCCCAAGAATAAAGGGCTATGTTCAGCTAAATGATATTTCACTCGGGAAACTGGGCAAGATCAACAAAATGATCGCCGGTAATTATATTGCTTCTTTCGGACAAGGTGTGGTCATGGAAACCGTGGACTATTTTACACCGCGGAAATCCGGCTACGGCTGGCGCAAGCGAATGATCGGGATCAGCGGCGATGCCTCACGGGCACGTGCTTATTCCCAGAACGGTTTTTCAATGGAATATCAATTGAAATCCCTGTTCATTACGCCTTTTGTCGGCTACAATACCCGCGACGCTATCCTGAATTCGGATAGCTCTTTCTCTGCTTTTATACGCATGGAACCCCGTTTGGAAAACGGATTGGGCGGCAATGTTTCTTTAGGCTTGCTTGATAATGTACATGAGCTGATCTATGGATCCAATATTCGCTTTAAGCCCATTACGAACGGACATATCGGTTTGACATTTTATGAAACCCTATACGATCGCGAACTGGATTTTCAGCCTGAAACGATCATCTCAAATATGAGTAAATATTTGAATCAGATCGGTAACTCGGCCGATGCGGAAATCGCCGCAACCTATGAATCCAGTGCACGATCCGGACTCTGGAAAAAAGCCAAAGCCTATCGTCGTGTTATGGGTATGGATTTCTCCTACTCTCTGAAGAACGTTGTTTTCCAGGGTGAAATAGGTGTTTTGGATAAAGACAGTACAGCTTTCAATCTTGGAAAAAACGACGCCTATGCCTATGTCCTGAACATGTACTGGGAATTTGAGAATTTCAACTTCATGGCATTGTACAGAAATTATGATCTTGAATACGACAACCCTTATCAGCGTTCATTCTCAAATTACGCCCGATATAAAACCACGATCTATGAAGATATCTATTATCTCATGGATGATGCTTACGGTTTCTTGTATTCCGGTTCATCTCAACCGCAGTCTGAAAAAGGACTTTACTATTCCTTCCGTTACCAACTGTCACGCTCGCTGATCGCGACCGTTGAACATGATATTTGGGAACGCGTGGCAGACCGTGCAAAATACAACCGTCTGGTTGCCCGCATGGAATACCGTCCGGTATTTAACTACCGAGTTCGTCTGCGTCAGAAATGGCAGAGCCGTTACAACGAAAATTTCTTCACGTCCAATGTGTATCGCTCCAACGAGACGATCCTGACCAACGAATTCCGACTTTCACGCTTCGACCGGCTCTATTTTGACTTGATCTACGGCTACACGGAATTCTCACCCCGGGCACGCCTGGTTTATACGACCAGCGGCGGTGCATCTATGGTTGGAAACGCCGGTTCGGCATCACGCGGACTTCGTGCAGGATTTACGCATAATTTCAATGACCGCATTAAGATCATTGCTTCCGCTATGGTCTATAACGGTTTTATCTGGAACTTTGAAGATACGGATTTTCGTGTAACGAACTCGCCGGTGGATGCTTTCCGCGGATGGGTAACTTTATTTACCCGGATCACAGACAATCTGTCCCTGCGTTTCAAATACACCATTGATACCCGTCTGGATCAGGACAACATCGTAGAAGCCTATATCCAATTGGATGATGGAACGCAACTACTGTTGAGTGATATAAATTATCGTATGTCTACAAATGATTTTAGACTACAATTGGATTATCGATTTTAATATTTTTTTATAAAGGAATGAGTATGACTCGTAAACACCTTTTAACTTTATTGCTTATTATGACGCTAAGCGCAGGAAGCCTGTTCGGACAAGCCTATTTCAAGTATATGGGTTTGGAGAATATCAGCAAGAATACGGCTCGCAGTCTGGCACTTGGCGGAAACAGTCTGGCACTGGAACAGAATCCGGTTGCGGGACTGAACAATCCGGCTGCGCTTTTCAAAGCCGCCGATGCTCTGGTCGTTTATTCAAATTTGAATATGTCTTCCTTCATTGAACGCCGATCCTTCCCCGTACAAGATAGTTTTGGTGATTATCTTGCGGAAAACGACTATGTATCCAATCGCTACCAAGGATTTGAAGGCGATCTGGCAGTGTATTATTCTCAAAAAGGGTTCTCTGCATCAGCCGGTTGGTATTCTTTAGAGAATTACAACTATGATTATCAGGAAGAGATCCGCTCTGATCTGGGAAGCGGTGCTTATAACCGTGATCCTTTGGCCGGATATCATAAAATACAATTTTCCGGATTGACCCACGGTATTAATGTTGCATTGGCACATGATATCGGTGAGCGTTTCGCTGTCGGTTATGCCTATACCCATTATTTCGGATCGGGTTTTGAAGAAGGCTACGGCGTTATTCCTATCTTAAATGATTCCAAACTGGCATCTTCAGATACCACCTACATTCCCGCAAACCCGGCAAACGGGACGGGCAGTAATGTCAATCTTGGTTTGACCGCAAAAGTCACCGATCGATTACAACTCGGTTTGCATACGACTCTGGCCGGTATTTATACCATGGAAGGGACGCATATGATCGCGGGAATGGATTCCTCGCTTTTGCTTCCCGCATACACTGTTGATACGGATTCTTCTTATAAGGTCATCATTGATCGTCCCAACACCTATTCGCTTTCTCTGCGCTACATCCCCGAAAACGAATTGAAAACGATACTATATGCACAGTTTGATATTACGGATTGGACAAGCTACAGAGCCGGATATTTTGATTCGGGTGATTCTTTAATTTCACTCTTCTCCCCCGAGTACTCTCCCTCCTGGGCGCTTCGTGCAGGTATAGAACATGAATTCTTTACCGGCATTCCGCTTCGCTTTGGATTCACTTATGAAAAAAACCCAATGAACAACGATATGAACCGCTCAACGATCAATGTCGGTTCGGGTTGGTCATCAGATAACCTGACATTGGATATTGGAATATTGATCTATCAGAATATGTATTATTACTCGGACCTCTTCCCTGTTGAAGATGAGGTAAGGACAACACTGGATAAAGTTAAAGAGAACGGCTTGAGAGTGAATGTTTCGCTTTCATATGCGTTTTAAAATTCATGACCCGAAACGAAGATCATGGTAAAGAGAAAAATATTCATCAGCAGCGTACAGGGCGAGTTCTTTAAAGAAAGAAAAACTCTTTGGGAATATCTCATGTCCGACCCTTTGCTGGGTTTATTTTTTGAACCCTTCGCTTTTGAGCAATTACCCGCCGTGGATCGAAGTGCAAAGGAAGTCTATCTTAAAGAGCTCGAAAAATGCGATATTTATCTTGGGATCCTCGGCAAAGATTACGGCTATGAAGACCAGCAAGGCATCTCCCCCACGGAGAGGGAATTTGATCACGCTACAAAATTACATAAAACAAAATTTGTGTATCTTTCTTCCCATCGCCCGAAAGAGCGCCATCCTAAAGAACGGATGTTCATAGATAAAGCGCAACATGTTGTCGTCAGAAAACAGTTCAATACACTAACGGAATTATTATCCGCTGTGTATGCTTCGTTGATCAGCTATATGCTGGAACAAAACATTATTCAAAAAGCGCCATTCGATGCCGCTTATCATCAACGTGCAACCCTTGATGATATTGACACAGATAAATTGAATTGGTTTATTCGGCTGGCACAGTCAAAAAGAGGTTTTCCTCTGAATGAAGGAAAGGATGCTTTTGCCGTGCTGACACACCTGAATGTGATGGAAGACGGGCATTTAAGGAATGCGGCACTCTTGCTTTTTGGGAAGGAGCCACAAAGGTTTTTTCTCAATTCTGAAGTCAGGTGTGCCCGCTTTTATGGGAATGTAGTTGAGAAGCCCATTCCTTCCTATAAGGTCTTTAAAGGCAATGTTTTCGATCTTGTGGATCAATCTGTTGATTTTATTCTGTCGAAACTCGATTATCGGGTAGGCACCCGTTCCGAAGGGGCCAGCGCTCCGGGATCTTATGAGATCCCCAGAGAGATCATTACCGAAGCCGTTGTTAATGCTATCGTCCATCGTGATTATTCAAGCACCGCAAATGTCCAGGTAATGATATTCAAAAACAGAATCGAAATTCTAAATCCGGGGACTTTACCCTTGGGGTGGACAACCGAAAAGCTGAAAAATCTGCATACCTCGGTTCCTCCGAATCAATTTCTGGCCGAGCCCATGTATCTTGCGGCTTATATAGAACGTATCGGGACCGGTACATCGGATATGATAAATCTGGCAAGATCATCCGGCTTAAAAGAACCGGAATTTATTCAGGATGACGGTTTTAAAGTTGTGATTTACCGGCCATCGGCTTCGGACAGCACTGCTACCGCGGAAGTTAGTGGGGAAGTTACTGTGGAAGCTACTGGGGAAGTTAGTGGGGAAGTTAAAAAATTGCTGATGGTCCTGAATTCGGAAATGAAACGATCCGAAATTCAGACCTTACTGGACATGAAGCACGAAGATTTTTTCAGGACCAATTACATAAATCCCGCATTGGAAGAGGGTTTTATCAGGATGACAATCCCGGATAAGCCTAACAATCCAAATCAGAAATATCAAATGACACAACTGGGAAAAACAATTTTGGCACAGACTGCTTCACCTTCTGCCGCGGAAGTTAGTGGGGAAGTTAGTGGGGAAGTTAGTGGGGAAGTTAGTGGGGAAGTTAGTGGGGAAGTTAGTGGGGAAGTTAGTGGGGAAGTAAAAAAATTGCTGATGGTCCTGAATTCGGAAATGAAACGATCCGAAATACAAGATCTTTTGGATCTTAAACATGATGATTACTTTCGAGTTAATTATATATTACCGGCTTTGGAATTGAAAGTTATAGAAATGACCGTTCCGGACAAGCCCAATAATCCTAATCAAAAATACAGATTGACTGAATTAGGGAAAAAACTACAAAATCATTTCAAGAAAAAAAGGTAGATTATGTTTGATACATTAAAAAAGATCGTCGCTTTCACGCTTCTCGCGGGGATAATATTCGCCGCCAAATTTCCCGCTGATGAATACCAGCGCATTACGGTTATGTTTACCAATGATGTACATGGTGGCATTACGCGAACGGAAGCAACCTACATGAACCCTCAATTTCCGCCCAAGATCGGAAGCGGACCGGCGATCGCTCGAATTGCCAGTCATTTACGCGAACAGGGCGAAGCCGAAGGTTTTGGTGTTCTATTGATCGATGAAGGTGATTTTTTCTCAGGCACACCCGTTGGTTCAAAGACCGCCGGTGCTGCTGTTATTGAATTTATGAACGCGGTAGACTACGATCTGGTCACGATGGGTAATCATGATTTTGACAAGAGCTATACGGAACTTGAAAAACGTTCTGCGGAAGCTGATTTCCCTTTTCTTGGAGCAAATATCGTCGATCAGAACGGCGAAGTCGCTCATTTCCTGAAACCTTACATTATCAAAGAGATCTACGGTATTAAAGTCGGCATCCTGGGCATTGGCACGGCGGTCACCCCATCAATGAGTTTCCCGGAACATGTAAAAGGTCTCACCTTTTTACCCGAGATCGCGACAGCCAAAAAATGGATCCCGATCATGAAAGATAACGGCGCAGAGATCATTATACTCTCTACTCATTCATGGACACCCTATGAGAGGGACAAAGAAGCCGCTCTGCTGCAAGAAGAGATTCAACGCGGTAACTGGCCCGATGAGAATAAGATCGGTGCTCCCGGCATGGAAATAGCTGTTTCGGTGCCCGGTATTGATGTGATGTTTACCGGTCATGTTCATAAAGGATTCCCCTTACCCTATGAAGATCCGATAAACCATACCCTTATTTTTCAAAATTATGGTAACGGGTCAAATCTGGGCATGGTGAATTTTTACATTCATAAAAAAACAAAAACACTCGCCGGTTATGATTTTGAGGTCGACCAAACAGCCTATGTTACCCTTCTTGAAGACGAATTTTGGATAGATACCGAGATCAACGATATGATCGAAGCTCAAAGAGCTGTTGCCGAAGAAGGTTTTGACGAGGTCATCGCAGTCCTTCCGGCTCCCTTACGACGTGCAAATGAAGGTCAATCCATTTTGGGAAATCTGCTTTGTGATGCAGTTGCATGGGCATCAAATGCCGATGTCGCTTTTTCAAATTACGGCGGACTTCGTTCCGACCTTGAAGCGGGACCTTTGACCTATGAAAGTCTCTTCCGCTTTCTACCCTTCGGGAACCGCATAGCCGTTTTTCAAATGAGCGGTGCCGAACTTGATGCTCTTATTGAGGACCGCGTCATGGGAAATTCCCGCGGTATGCTGGTCTCCGGTCTGGAGGTAATCGTGGATAAACGCAAAGCTGAACGCGATCGCGTCGAGATCCTGACCGTTCAAGGTAAAGCTTTTGATAAAAAAGCCCTTTATAAAGTTGCCGTCTCGGATTATCTTGCTGAAGGGAATTCGGGCTATGATAGATTGACGACCATTGGCGAAGCACAGCGAAATTATACAGGACTCATGATGCGTGAAGCATTAAGAGATTATATCCTTGAATTCGGACCGAATACAAAGATAGATTCAAGGTGGAAATTAATAAAATAAGACGTTGAAATAATGAATAAACCACGTGTACTTTTGGGTAATTTTATGGTTTATTCTTTCGGATTGAGGTAAAATTTAAATAATGATTACTGTCAATTCCAAGTTGCTTGTTTTACGCATTATTGGGGTCATTACTTCTGTGTTTGGCATATCATACCGACTTTTTATTGATCCGGTCTATGGACCCGGTTGGAAAATTTTTTTTGTTTTGGGACATTTCTCTGTACAATCCACAATTCTGGTTATGGTCATTTTTATTTTATTGCTTATAAACCAAGTGCGGGGCACTCCGGAAAAAGCACCCTCTTCCGCTGTTCGTGGCGCTGCCCTACTATACATCTTTGTCACATTTGCTATATTTTTAGGAATGTATAGAGGTAATTTCGGAGCTCAAGGTATAAGTAAAATTGTCCTTTTTTCTAGTCAACTCTTACTTGCTATACTTATGATGGCCGATAATATACTTTCCATTAAGCCCCACACCTATAAATGGAAATTGTTGGGTTATTGGTTGATCTATCCTACTTTCTATCTCATTTTTTTGATCTTTGAAAGTGTGTATTTTAATACTGTACGAATATATTTTTTGAATTTTAAAGAAATGGGGATCGACTTTTATTTTGTTACACTCCTTATGATGTTCGTCACTTTTGCCGGGATCGGTGCATTGATCATATTTATTAATATAGTTTATCGCAAGCCTATAGGGCTTGAATAAATTCACTTCTATTGTTCTAATGCTTTAATGTTCGATGATCATTATTTATGCAGACCCCAGAGGGGTCGAATATAAAATTCCAATTAATATTTAATATCAAGAAAATGTGTAAAGCATATATTGAACCGCTATGCGGTTCTTTTATATTTAGAGATTAAATTTACTTCTATATTTGACCACTACGTGGTCTGCTCTATGCTCCAAACACTTACACATAACACTCTATAACCCAGCGTTCAACCCCTCGACAAGCTCGGGGTTGTTTTCATGATGATGTTAAAATCCCGACACTGCGTATCGGGTTATTATGAGTTTAACCCCTCGCAATACTCGGGGTAATAAGAAATAATATTTTTTCCAACCCAATTTATATCGGACGGTTTGAAAACGCTTACTTGGTTAAAAGCGCCCGGAACTACAAAACACATGCAAACCATCCAACCCTAACGTATGTTAAGGTTAAACTTACAATAACCCAGGGTGAAAACCCGGGACCACAAAGCATCTCC
>JAIPIT010000053.1 GCA_021734505.1 Fidelibacterota bacterium
CCTTTCCCGATATATGGAAATGCAAATGCCTCGGGGAGTATCACCGGGACAATTAATGACCCTATTATGGATGCCGATCTTTTTGTAAATGATCCGCTGGTTATAGGGATCGAAGGGGATTCCGTTAAAGGGCAATTCCATTACAGCAATGAACGTATGTTCTTTAATGAAGTAGAAATATTCGTAAACAATGGCAGATATTTTGGTAACGCAAATTTATTCCTGGATCTTAGATTTCAACCTGAGGGTCTGCGATTTATTCCGGATAGCAGTCTTTACGTTTATGTTGAGGGTCGGGATGATGAAATGATCTACCTGACACCTTTTATTGATCCGATGGAATCTTTTACAGGTGATCTATATACGGAATTGGAAATGACAGGTAATTTTAATAAGACCATAAAAAATGGAAAAGTTACTATTAAGAACGGTCACCTTGTCTTGGGAATTCTTGGGAACGAAATCGAAAACCTTGATGGTGAAGCTATCATGATAGATAATATCATGAAAGTTAACTTGAAAGGAAGTTTACCCTCTGTTTCCTATACCTTAGTCGGTATTCTTGGTCTTGAAAAGGGGAATGTTAAAAATAAATATAATTTCAACGTCGGCGGAAATATGAATATGCGGTATCTGATACGACCGCAGTTTGATTTGCGGCTGACAGGTAATCAGATGTCAATTGTGACCCTGAATGAAAATGTAAACCTGACAACGGGTGGCGTTAATCTTGCCATTACGGGACGGGACACATTAAATATTACCGGTGATGTTACGATACAAGAAGGGGTGATAGAATTTGGATTTAATCGCACAGCTCCCGAAACAGGTGCTCCTACGATTCAAGCGAAAGGAATAAAAACAGCTTATTCATTAAATGCCATGATTGATAAGATGTATTTTCGGAACCAGTTAATCGATGCGACGCTAAATGGAGAAATGGTCCTGCAGAAA
Organism: Fidelibacterota bacterium; assembly: GCA_021734505.1. Taxonomy (GTDB): domain Bacteria; phylum Fidelibacterota; class Fidelibacteria; order Fidelibacterales; family Fidelibacteraceae; genus M50B103. The sequence goes on from JAIPIT010000053.1 coordinate 955, forward strand.
TTTGCCTCTGAGAATCGAACGCGCATGGGTGGAGAACTCTTTGTGACCGAAGGATTCTTTAACTACTGGGCATCTGTTTTTGCCTTGGAAGAAGGGAGTCTGATCCTTGATCAATTTGAGAACAATCATGAATTGAATTTTATTGCGACAAAATCAATAACAGATAAAGAAGGTAATAAGGTCGATATTATTGCTTCAATCTCGGGCGAATTAAATAATCCGGAAATCACCTTTACGGATGAAAATAATTCAATGTCACAAGCGGAAATAGTAGAAAATCTGACTATTGGTGAAATTCGAACGGTTATTGGAGGAGTTAGTGATGAGGGTAGTGATGTAACTGCTTTGCTATCTTTGGCTGAAGTACCGCTTGAACAACAAGCAAAAAAACTTGCAGGGGTCGGTGGTCTGGATAGAATTGATATCAAAGGGGGAACTGAAGGAAGCTATATTGATGGAACAACCGCTCTGGTTGTCGGTGGTCGAATTGGACGAAATTTTTACTTGACCTATGAAGGGTCTCAGGAATCTCTATTTAAAATAATGGAATTTGAGTATCGTTTAAATAACAAAGTGTCAATTATTGGAAAAGCAAATGACGAAAGCGTGTCCGGAGCTGTACGATTGAGGTTACAATATTGATGAAGCGATTATTAATCATCATTTTATTGTTTCTTATTGCCGGGCTGTCTTTGGCTCAGAATAACGATGTTTTGTTGGATTATAGATTGCGTAAAGTATTCTACAATGGGAATAGCAGTTTTAAAGATAGACAATTAAAACGTTATGTGGATATTAAACCGGTTACCACAAAGCAGGCAATGAAACGCATTACTTACCGGTTCATTAAATCTCAGGCAAAATCTTTGCAGAACTATTATATCAGTGAAGGATTTTTAAACTGTAGCGTTCGGGATTCACTGATCATTTATGAAGGTAATAAATTACACTTGTACTTTAATATTATCGAGAATGAACGTTTTATGATAAAACAGATATCGGTAGAGGGGAATACATTACTCAGCGATGGCGAGATCCTTGAATTACTGGGAGTAAAAGTCGGCGAGCCCTTCAGGCAATATATATATTACAACAACTTTAAAAAGATACTGGGTAAATACAGTGAGATGGGACATCCCTTTGCCGGTATTCGCGAGGAATATGATTGGGGGACCGATCTCGAAATTACCTTGTTCATTAACGAAGATGTAGCTTATGATGTAAATAAGATCACGCTTGATGGGAATAAAACGGTCGAGGATCGTTTTATCAGTAAGCATTTTACTATTAAAGAAGGTACACCCTATAATTTAGAGAAGATCAATCGCACGAAAGATCGAATATATGAAATGGGTGCCTTTAATTCGGTCAATATCGTACCGACCAATCCGGATACATCAGAACAAACACTTGATCTTGATGTATCTGTAATAGAAAGTAAAACGCGACGATTTGATCTTGAACTTGGTACGGAACAGGGAACTACTAAAAAAATATCATCTTCGTCTCTCTACATTCAACCCGAATGGACACATAAAAATCTATTTAGAAGAGCGCATAGATTTAAGGTAGGGGTTACATATAAAGCTTTGATCCAAAATAATAATATTGAAAATATGATCAATTCTGAAATCGCTTATACTGTTCCCTGGTTGTTTGTTCTTCGCTTGCCGACCACGTTCAAAGTTTATTATGATCGAGACGCTTACGATCCATTTGCAGAAACTACTACATTAGATACTATTATAAACGGGGAGATTCAAACCGAATATGGTATCAATATGTCCAGCATATGGCGATATAACCGAAATATTTATACACGTTTTTCGGTATCGTTAAGAAATTTCAAGAGTGAACTGAAAACAGATTTAGATATTGATATTACGAAACCCTTTGAACCACAAGCCGAGATATCGATTCAATCAAGATTTGATAATCGCGATAGTTTTATTTATCCCACAAAAGGATGGAACATTCTCTTATATGGTGGGTATGTTTTAGGTACGGATACTACTCTAACGACAACAGAATATTTCCGTGTTGATGCATCCGTAAATGGCTACATTCCCCTTGCGAGGAACATTGTTTTGGCAGGGAGACTGGAAGCCGGGAAGTTCTTTGATATGAAGTCCATTGATGCACTTGTCCTTTATCAGCTGGGGAGTGAATCAACGCTCAGAGGTTGGAGAAAAACCATCGGTAATGAATATGTGCTGCCAACAACAACGGATACCATTTATGCCGGAGCGGCAAAATTAATGGCAAATGTAGAATTACGAGCCGACCTGATCTGGAATTTTGGTGTGAATGCTTTTCTGGATGTTGGTATGCTGGATAATGATTTTTCCAATATGACAAATTGGAGTGATTATTACGTCAATACAGGATTTGGGATCTACTATAAAACACCCATCGGTCCTATTCGAGTTGAATTCCCGATCATCCTGAATAATCCCAATGCAGGTCTTGATCGCGATCTTGATCCTGCAGATAAAACATTCTGGAATTATATTAACATTGGACTTTTATTTGCGTTTTAGCTGTGAAGTGTTATAAATTATCTAACTTTAAATTGTAATTTAGGAGTTAAGTACAATGAGAAAACAATTACTAATCTTGGTTTTGATCTCCATGTTGATCTTCTCGTGTTCCGAAAACCGGACAGCAGAAGAAATGTTCCAGGATGGAAGCGAACTGTACAAACAGGAAAAAGTAAGTCGCTCAATTAAGACTTTTGAAAAACTTTCAAATATTTATCCGGATGATCCGATTGCCGTAAAGGCAATTTATCGTTTGGCTGAGATATATGCCAGCGATTTTCAGGATTTTGAGTCCTGTGTTGCAAAATATGAATTTATAGCCGATGAATATCCTTCTCATGCAGATGCTCCAAAAGCACGCTTTATGGCAGGATATACCTTAGCGAATATTATGGATGATCAAGATCGCGCAAAAATTGAATATGAAAAATTTATTCGTGATTATCCGAAACATCCTTTAGTGGAATCTGTTCAATTTGAATTACGAAACCTGGGCAAATCACTTGACCAGATCGAGGAACTAAAAGGTATCATGAAAAATGAAACCAGTGAATAGAAAGGGTGATCATGAGCTTTAATCTTGCAGTATTGAACGAACAAATACAAAAAGAAAGTGTCTTCATTGAGTCCATTCAATCTGAATTGCGCAAAGTACTGATCGGACAGGAAAAAATGGTCCAGCGCCTGCTGATCGGACTATTGGCGGAAGGGCATATATTACTGGAAGGTGTCCCCGGACTCGCAAAAACCTTAGCCGTTAAATCTTTGGCTCAAGCTATTGCTACAACTTTTCATCGTATTCAGTTTACTCCGGATCTATTACCATCTGATCTTATCGGAACCTTGATCTATAACCAAAAAGAATCATCTTTTGAAGTTAAAAAAGGTCCGATCTTTGCAAATATTATCCTTGCTGATGAAATAAACCGTTCACCCGCAAAAGTACAGGCGGCATTGCTTGAAGCTATGCAGGAAAAACAGGTCAGTATCGGTGATCATACTTATCCCCTTGAGGAACCATTTCTTGTCCTTGCCACACAAAATCCCATCGAGCAGGAAGGGACATATCCCTTACCGGAAGCACAAGTCGATCGATTTATGCTAAAGGTCAAAGTGGATTATCCCAGTCAGGATGAAGAGATGAGTATGCTAACTTTAATGACATCAAATGTTTTGCCTGAAAAAGTGTTACCTGTCGTTAAACCGAAACAGATCATGGATGCACGGAATATTGTGCGCAGTATTTATGTTGATGAAAAGATCCATAAGTATGTGACAGACATCGTTTTTGCAACGCGTTATCCTGAAAAATATAATATTGATTCCATTGCCGGACTGATAGATGTCGGGGCGTCACCACGTGCTTCCTTAAATCTTGTTCGTGCCGCTAAGGCGCACGCATTCTTACAGCATCGTGGTTATGTAACGCCTGAAGATATTCGCGAGGTTGGCATGGATGTCTTACGTCACCGTGTTTTGCTGTCATTTGAAGCGGAAGCGGAAGATGTAACAGTTGAAAATATTATTCAAACGGTGTTTGATACTATTCCGGTTCCCTAATGCTTTCTCGAGAAATATTACAAAAAGTCAAACAAATTGAGATCCAAACACGTCGTATTGTCAATGACGTGTTCTCCGGTGAATATCGCTCAATTTTTAAAGGAAAAGGAATGTCTTTTTCCGAAGTGCGGGAATATCAGCCGGGTGATGATGTCAGAATGATCGACTGGAATGTTACCGCGCGTAACAACAAACCGTTCATAAAGGTTATGGAAGAAGAAAGGGAGCTGACTGTCTATTTCTTAGTAGATGTTTCCGCTTCCGGTCGCGTGGGCAGTACCGAGCGTTTTAAAAGTGAGATCGCGGCAGAAATATGCGCGGTTTTAGCTTTTTCGGCTATTCGGAACGGCGATAAGGTTGGTTTGATCAATTTTACTCATGATGTTGAAAAATATCTCTCGCCCCGTAAAGGCAAGGGTTACGCAATGCAGGTTATCCGTGAAGTCCTTTTCGGCGAATACGAGGGGAAAGGAACCAGCATTGAAAATGCCCTGCAATTTCTTTCACGTGTTGCACATAAAAAGAGTATTGTCTTTCTGATCTCCGATTTTTATGATACGGATTTTGACAATGCCCTGAAAGCGGTCTCGAACAGGCATGACCTTATCATGGTACATGTTGTTGATCCGCTTGATAAAGAACTTCCAAATATTGGATTGTTTTCTTGCTTCGACGCAGAAACCGGAGAGAAAATGGTCATTGACACTTCCGTCAAGAAAGTCCGTGACCAATATGCCGAGCATTACAAGAATCGGACGGCTGAGCTGGAGAGAATGTGCAGAAAGAATAAAACAGACCTGATCCATATTGCGACAGATGTCTCATATATTGAGCCCTTGAATCGCTTTTTCAAAACCAGAGGAAAACATCAATACCGATGAAACGATTTCTTTTTCTCATCATGATCGTGGGAACGCTATTTGCTCAAGATGTTAAGCTGAACTTAGATATTAGTGAGGAAAAACTTTATATCGGTGACAGGATAAAACTGAATTATACCATTTCGGGTGGTGAACGTCATGTATTTATTTTGCCCGAAGTGAGGATGTGGATTAAGGATTTGGAAATCCTTGATGTGCAAACGTCAGAGCGAGTAAAAAAGCATCGTCAAATCATTGACCTGAATATTGAAGCGGTCAAATTTGATACCGGCTTTGTGCATATTCCTTCAATGCCCATCATTAAAACTGACTCTACCGGTTTTGGAAAACCCGATACGATCTACACACCTGAAAAATATCTATATATTTATTCAATGCTTGATAGTTCTGCCACACCGCTGGCAATGACCCCGCCCGTACCGTTAGCTCTCATGACCTGGTGGGAATTTCTGATCGCCCTTCTCTTGCTTGGCGGAAGTGTTTTTCTTTTAATTTTGGGAATCAAACATAAATCCAAAAAACGAGAAGTAATTGAAGAATACTGGGAAACACCCCGGGAAAAAGCGGAGCATTATTTAAGTGCTCTTGAAAAAAAGAATTACCCGAATAAGAAACAATGGAAACATTTCTATCTTGAATTGACCTTTATTTTGCGGGATTATTTTGAGAATATTTATTTTATTCATTTACAGGAATTGACGACATCGGAACTTATTCCGACATTAAAAGAGCATGTGAATGAGGAGTTCAATAGCAAACTCCAAGCATTATTCCAATATGCCGATCTGGTGAAATTTGCAAAAGGGGTTGCCAGTGAAGAGCAATGTGATGTACATTTAACGTTCGTTAGACAGATTATCAAATCAGATGAAAATAATAATGAAAAAGAACCAATTGATTAGAGCTTGAATTTTTATTGATCTTATTTGAAACGCCCTTTATTGATGCATTTGTCACCCAAGGCAATTAAAGGAAATAAAATGTTAAAAATTGACAATATCAGCAAAGCTTTTACAGGGATCAAAGCAGTAGATAATATCTCGCTGGATATCCCCGTCGGAGAAGTATTTGGATTTCTTGGTCCCAATGGCGCCGGAAAAACGACCACACTTCGTATGATCATGGATATAATTCAACCGGATTCGGGTACTATTACCATCGATGGTAAACCAAGCACATCATGTGATCATACGCGTATCGGTTACTTACCCGAAGAGCGGGGTATTTATCAAAAAGCCAAGGTTCGGGATGTAGTTGAATACTTCGGTAAGCTTAAATCCGTTCATGTATCTGAAGTCAAAGAGAGAGCAAACTATTGGTTCTCGCGACTAAAAATCCAAGATCTTGCAGATAAAAAAGTTGCAGAACTATCAAAAGGGAATCAACAAAAAGTTCAGTTCATCATAGCTGTGATCAATGATCCCGTATTAATGATACTGGATGAACCTTTTACCGGGTTAGATCCCGTTAATCAAAAAATATTACAGGATATTATTAAAGATTTCAAAGCACAGGACCGTACTATCATACTCAGTACGCATCAGATGGCAAAGGTAGAAGAGAATTGTGATTCCATGTGCCTGATCCACAAGGGTAAGATCATTACTCTGGGTAAAACAAAAGATATCATGGAAAAACATGGTGGCAGCTTAGATAAGGCTTTTATCGAATTGGTGGGAGATACAGATGAATAAGACGTTGACTATCGCACAATGGGAACTACGCCGGGGATTGAAGTCGAAGGCATTTATCGTATCTGTATTTATGCCTTTTATTGTTTTACTTATTTCCGTTGTTCCTTCCATTCTTGCCTTTAGTGGAGATATTGAAGCAAAAGATATTGGTATTGTTGATCAAGGAAATGGTATTTATGAAGAAGTAGCTCAACATTTGAATAAACAGATCGCTACCGATGAAGGCGAAGGAATTTATTCTATCCAAGAATATCAAACGACATCAGATAATCATGATACTTTAATTCAAACCCTTATAAAAGATAATATAGCCAGTATCGTCATTGTCATCCAGCCTGATTTTATGCATAAGGCTGAAATAAATATTTATCACAATGACGATGTCGGACTTGAAGAAATATCCGAACTGAAAAGTACAATGCGTCAGTACAGTATGGAAAAGCGTATTGTTGCACTTGGCCTGACAAAAGAAGATATGGATTATGTCCTGGAACGACCGGATGTTACCGTTTATGAAATTGGTCAAAGCGGTGATGCGGTTAAATCTAACCTGATCGTGCGATATGGCGTCCCGGGTGTTTTTCTGTGGCTTCTGGTGATGGGAATTGTCATGAGTTCCTCTATGTTGATCAGTGGCGTTATTGAAGAACGCTCAAACCGCATTCTTGAGATCATGATGTCAAGTATAAAACCCAATCAGCTTATGATGGGTAAAATACTGGGTATCGGGATGTTGGGAGTTATTCAGATCACGATCTATCTCGTCATTATTTTAATATTCAGTCTCTACGGAGGTGCAATGCTGAATATTGATCTCAGTCCGGCAGATGTATTTACCCCAAACATCCTTTGGTATTTCTTATATTTTATTATGGGTTACTTTATGTACGCTGCCCTTTATGTAAGTTTAGGTTCATTATTTGATAATGAAAGGGAAGCCCAGCAATCGGTTGGTTATTTATCTCTTTTTGCAGTTCTACCCATTATGTTGATACAACCTATTATGATGAATCCCGGAACACCGTTAACAGGAATTCTATCTTTTATACCTCTTACAACACCGTTTATGATGATCCTGAAGATCGGTATGTTGTCCGCTCCATTATGGGAGATATTATTAATGATGCTATATCTTGTTGTATGGATAGCAGCCATCTCCTGGGCGGGCTCAAAGATATTCAGGACCACTTTGCTTATGTATGGTAAGCGAGCGACGCTCAAAGAGATCATTCAGTGGATCAGGGCATAGAATTTCATAACACATTGATTAAAAAATCCTTATATTTAGCCGAAAAAAATAAAAGGAGAATATATGTCACAATTAACGATTGAAGTCACGGATCAGAATTTCCAGACTGAGGTATTAGCTAACCCTTTACTGGTTATCGTGGATTTCTGGGCACCCTGGTGTGGACCCTGCCGAATGATCGCCCCTAAACTTGAAGAACTTGCTTCTGAATATGAAGGTAAGATCGTCATTGCTAAAGTGAATGTTGATAATTCACCTATGGTGGCCGGTCAATTTGGAATTCGCTCGATCCCGACACTGCTTTATGTCAAAGGAGGTAAGGTCGCCGATCAGGTGATTGGCAACGTTCCCAAGAGTGACCTCGAGGCACGCGTTAAGAACTTGCTCTAACACAATGACCCGGGGAACTCCCCGGGTTCTTTTTTTATGAATATTATTAATAAAAAAATTACCGTTTCCGGAAACGTGCAAATGGTAGGATTTCGCTGGTTTGCCAAACAACATGCAGATCAATTGAAGATCACCGGGTATGTCCGTAATACCAGCAGGGGAGATGTTGAGATACTTGCCTGTGGGAAGAGTGAAGATATTCAGACATATATTGACTACTTAAAACAAGGGCCATCACGAGCACGAGTTGAGAAGATCATAAATGAAACTCTTGATGACGAAAAAAGATATCAACAATTTTCAATAAGAATGTGAGCATTATGGATTTAAAAATTGCTTTAGCTCAAATAAATTTTACGGTTGGTGATGTTTCGGGTAATGCCGTTAAGATCATTGAAGCAATTTTGAATGCAAAAAAAGAACAGGCAGATATTATTCTTTTTCCCGAGTTGGCACTCTGCGGATATCCTCCATTGGATCTGGTTCTTGAAAAAGAATTTGTTACAGCTAATAAAGAAAAAATTTCCGAGATTGCTGTGCATGTACATGATATTGTTGCCATTGTCGGTCTTATCCGTGAAGACAAAGGGAAATTATGGAACGATGTCGCGATCATTCAAGACGGAAAAATTATTGAATATGTGCATAAAATAAACTTACCGACATATGATATTTTTGATGAGCTCAGATATTTCAACTATATAAATAATCCCGAACCCGTTAACGTAAAGATCAAAGGAAGAAATTATCGATTGGGAATTGAGATCTGTGAAGATCTATGGGATGATCGTTATGAGACAAAAGTAACACGTGAACTAGCGAAAAAGGGTGCCGAGATCATTCTTAACGCTTCAGCTTCACCCTACCAGGTTGATAAGATCAAACAGCGTATTGCATTGGTGCGCGAAAAAGTCCTGGAAAACAAAATACCTTTTGTCTATGTGAATTTGATCGGTGGGCAGGATGAACTTATTTTTGATGGGAATAGCTTTGCTTTGGATAAAGATGGAAACGTTGCTGCCTTTATGCCGGCATCGGAAGAAGCTATTGGATATTGCGAAATCAAGAATGGAAAAGCAGTGAATATTCTACCGGAACCCCCACTCAGTGACATAAAGGGTTTGCACGCTGCCTTATTACTTGGAATTCGAGATTATTTCCATAAAAGCGGTTTTAAAGATGCCGTTATCGGACTTAGCGGTGGCATCGATTCGGCTTTGGTAGCCACTCTGGCTACAGAAGCTTTGGGTGCTGATCATGTATCAGGTTTTGCGATGCCCTCCAAATTCAGTTCGGATCATTCCTTAAAGGATGCCGAACAACTGGCAAATAATTTAGGCATTCATTTTGATACGATCTCAGTTGAACCTATGTATGAAAGCTTTCTTGGTTCTTTAGAAAAACAATTTGCAGGAACGTCTTTTGGACTTGCAGAAGAAAATTTGCAAGCCAGAGTCCGTGGAACAATACTCATGTCAATTGCAAACAAGAAAAAAGCCCTTGTATTGACCACCGGCAATAAAACAGAGATCGCCTTGGGCTATTGTACTTTATATGGTGATATGTGCGGTGCTCTGGGACCGATCAGCGATCTTAATAAACTGGATGTTTATCGTCTTGCCCGCTATTTGAATGAACAATATGGCTATGATGCCATTCCTCAAAATACCCTTGATAAAAGGCCCTCAGCAGAATTGGCGGAAGATCAATATGATCCATTCGATTATGAAGTGGTCAGTCCGCTTGTAGATGATCTGCTGATCAACAAACCTGTGACAGAATTGATCGAAAAAACGCAAGATCCGGATCTGGTCTATCGCATTATGCACTTGATCCGCATTACGGAATATAAACGCTGGCAAGCTGCACCTGGCTTAAGAGTAACGTCCAAGGCATTTGGTCAGGGACGAAAGATGCCATTAATAAATCATTTCAAATAATATTTATTTTGTGACCTGAAACACATTATGCTCAACTTCTGTTGAAGCTTTAGCTTCATGCAATTATATTATTTAAATTAAGCCGTTGTCCTATAGGGGGATCGAATGTCATTAGCAACGGCTCCTGCTCTCCGTTATGCATTGTATTTTTGTATCGGGATATGTTTAAAAATGATCATCCCAATTCCATTTATTTTATCGACAATATTCCTTTTAGCTATTCTTATTCTGAACACTGTAATAAAAGATCATAGGATACAGCAAATATTGCTTATTCTTTGTATAATTATTTGTGGGCTTATGCGTCTGTCTCTTGCTGAACAGCAATTTTTGGAAAATCATGCTGTCAGCGAACAAAACTTACCTTTAGAAATAACTGTTCTAAAACAAAAAACGAATCCCTATTATATTGATTCTTATATTGTATTAACTAAAATCGGGTCTCAAAAGATCAAAGGTACTTTATACGCTCGCAAAGGATTGGATGTCCTCCTTCCCGGAAAGTGTTATCATTTTTCGGGTATGAAATGTAAACCGATAAGCTCAAGTAACAATCCCTATGCATTCAATTATCTGAATTATGCCAAAGTTCATGGTTTATCACATACATTTCAGATAGAAAAAAACTGCGACATTGAAGATAAGGGAATAAAAAGACCATTGATCTATTACTCACACCAAGTGAGATATGATATTTCCGTACGCTTTCTTTCAGTTTTGGGTATTGAGAAGGGAAGTTTGGTCAATGGTCTGCTTCTGGGACTGAAATCTGAGATACCTTCCTGCATTGCAGATCTTTTCAGGCAAATGGGAGTAAGTCATTTATTGGCTGTTTCGGGTTTGCATGTTGGATTGATCATGCTGATCATTTACCAGCTTTTACTGTCCTTAAGCATTCCTCGTGTGCCTCGATCGCTCATTATTGCTTTATTTCTTATATTTTATTGTTTTCTGACAGGTGGATCACCCTCAGTCATTCGCTCCTCATTAATGTCGGTTATGCTCATGTTTGCACCGGTTTTTCAGCGGAAATATCAAGCATTGAATGCCGTAGCCGCTTCAGCGGTCATTTTATTAATGATAAATCCATTTTCATTACAGGATCTTGGCTTTCAATTTTCTTTTGCCGCCGTATTCGGCATATTGATCGGATATTCAAAAATTAAAACATGGATACCCCTTAAAACAAAAATCCCCATTGTCCGCTATCTGAACGATATGTTAGGTGTTTCTTTGAGTGCGGCTCTTTTTACCGCTCCGGTCGCTATGTTCTATTTCAATTCACTGCTACTTGCATCCATGTTTTTAAATCTACTGGTTATCCCTTTAACTTTCTGCGTCATGATCTGTGCTATCCTGGCCCTTCCGGGACTATATTTACCAACGTTGATATCCGATCTTGTTATTCAAGCTTTGGATATTAGTTTGGACGTTTTTCGTTTTGTATTACGATTAGCTTCACGGTCTGGTGTTTGGACTCTGCAAGTATCTTCATACTGGAAACCGCTTGTTTTCGGATTACTGCTGGTTTGCTTGATCATTACCTGTGTCAATATGAGAAAATGGAAGATATATTTAAGTTTAGGAATTATATTTTCTTGTTTACTATGGTTTTTTGTGACGACTCGTCCTGAATTTATTCAGTTATATTTAGAAAACGGAGAGGCGATCGCTTACCGAAGTGGACGACATGCTCTTATCATCAATACGGGAGCTGTTCATTTTAATTCAAATGATCATGAAAGAAGTATACAGCCTTTGCTGGATCACTGGGGTGTGCGAGATGTAACAGTCGTAGTAACAGCATGGGAAAAAGGTAAATACGGAAATATTGCATCCATACGCAGAATGTATCCGACGTGTCAGGTGTTTATTCC
>JAIPIT010000002.1 GCA_021734505.1 Fidelibacterota bacterium
CTCTTGCTGGAAGAACCTGAATTCAGGAAAAAAGCCTTTACTGCAAATGATCTCCTGCCTCTTCCAAAGGAGGATAAAGAGTATTTTTATGACCCCCTGAAATTAACACTCACTAATTATCCCGATTTTGACGGACTTGAACATTATGATTTTCCCGTTGCCGCCGGTGGGGTTCCGATAGAAGTAGATGTTTATCAAATCCCACAACAGAACAACAGTTCAAGTGTATATATGGGTATCGATGTTGGTTCTACTTCAACAAAAGCTATTATTATCGATTCTAAAAATATGCCAATAGCCGGATTTTACACCCGGACTGCCGGTCGCCCGATTATTGCTGTTCAGGGTATTTTTGAAGCTATTGACCATATTGTAAAAAAATATGAACACAGCTTTGCGTTTAAGGCGGTTGCAACGACGGGCTCAGGACGAAAATTTATCGGAAAACTCGTGGGTGCGGATTGTATTATGGACGAGATCTCTGCACATGCAAGAGCGTCCGTTGAACTGGATCCCGATATTGATACGATCATCGAGATCGGCGGACAGGATGCAAAGTTCACAACTTTACGCAAAGGCGTCGTTACTTTTTCAAAAATGAATACGGTTTGTGCCGCGGGAACAGGGAGCTTCATTGAAGAACAGGCTCAAAAACTCGGTGTGTCTCTTTCGGAATATTCCGGTCTTGCGGAAGGCGCGCGGTCACCACTTGCCAGCGATCGCTGTACTGTGTTCATGGAACGTGATATCAACCACTATTTGAATAAAAATTATACGGTCCGCGAAATACTTGCAACCGTCCTTTTTTCTGTGCGTGAAAATTATCTGCAAAAAGTTGCCTCGGGTGGAAGCATTGGAAAACGCGTTTGTTTTCAGGGAGCGACGGCAAAAAACAAGGCGTTGGTAGCCGCTTTTGAACAAAAGCTAAAGCAGCCGGTCTTTGTTTCGCGTTATTGTCACTTGACCGGTGCACTCGGTGCTGCTATCACGGTTTTAGAAGAATTTAAGGGGCGGAGTTCTTTCCGGGGCATTGATATATACAAAGAAAATATCCCCGTGAGAACAGAGATATGTGAACTTTGTTTAAATAATTGCCGTATTCGGATAGCGAGCGTAAAAGATGATGAAGTGGCTTACGGCTTTCTTTGCGGTCGTGATTATGACACAAAAAAATATGTGAATAAAGAGAAGGTCCCCTCACTTCTGCAAGTCCGGAAAAAAGCACTTCCCAAGTGGACTAAAAAAGCAGTCGCGGACAATGCCCCGCTTGTGGGAATTCCGGCCGGATTGCAAATTTTTGAAGAACTGCCTTTATGGGAGCATTTCTTTAATTCTCTTGGTATAAGAACCATCGTCAGTAACGATGATAAAGATATTCTTGAGCTTGGGAAAAAACATAGCGGAGCGGAATTCTGTGCCCCCGTAACCGCTTTTAATGGGCATGTCAAATCTTTGATCCAAAATTGTGATATACTTTTCCTTCCCATCCATCTTGAAAGCAATAAAGACCCGGTCAAACCTGAGCGTCTGCGAAAATATTGTTATTACACCCAGTTCGTTTCTGTTGTTGCATCACTGACAAAAGAAAAAGACATGCGTGTTAAAAGTCTGCGCCCTTTGATCAACCACAGGCTGAACCCTTTATTGACCAAGGCGGAACTTTATTCTTCTTTGCACAAGGCTTTTCCGGGACAATACGGCATACTCGCAATAAACAGGGCTTACGACGAAGCTTTGGCATATTATAGCATCTCAAAGCAAAGCATGAAAGCACTATACAAGGCACCCGGCAAAAATGAAGTTAAGGTTGCCTTGCTCGGACGCCCTTATACTGTTCTTGCAAACTCAATGAACAAGGGTATTCCCAACTACTTTGCACAACTGGGTGTTGAAACATATTTTAACGATTCCCTTCCCCTGACAACGAAAGATGGGGATATGGAATTGCTGTTGGATCAGTTTCACTGGGCATATCCCGCCGCTATTCTCGAAGCGGCAGACCTTTGTATTAAAACACCCGGGTTATATCCGGTATTTATTACATCGTTTAAATGTGCACCTGATTCTTTTGCTCTTGAATATTTCAAGCGGATTATGGATACACATGAAAAGCCTTACCTCATCTTGCAATTGGATGAACATGACTCCAATGTCGGTTATGAAACCCGTATCGAAGCCGGCATTCGTGCTTTTCGAAATCACTTGCGATCAAGTGATGCAACCATACTACCCGAAAAGAAATATGCCATTACCGTAGATATGGAAAAAGATTATACGGGGAAAACCTTATTGCTGCCAAACTGGGATCCTTCTGTTATTCCTTTGATCGCCGCAAACTTAAGGTCTTTTGGAGTCGATGCGCGCATTCTTGAAGAAACACCTCAGCTGATCGCAGAAAGTATGAAAATGAATACCGGGCAATGTATTCCTGTCAATGCGGTCGCCCATGAATTTATAGCTTACATTAAAAAGTACGATCTTGATCCGGCAAATACCCTTCTGTGGATGATCGAAGGCAAATGGGCTTGTAATATTCGCTTATACTCTCCATACATTAAAACTCTTATTAACGAAAGCGGCAATGGATTTGAAAAAGCCGGAATTTATAATGGCACGATTGCGATGAATGATTTCAGCCCAATCGTGTCGGTAAAAACATATTTTGCCTATATGTTTGGTGGAAATCTAAAAAAGATCGGCTGCATGATCCGCCCCTACGAAGTTCAAAAAGGAAAGACTGATCGTGTTCTTGCCCAATGCCGGAATATTTTCATTGATGCCTTTCTTGGGAAGATCAAATATCATGATGCGGTGGAAAAGGTAATCATGAAGATCGATGATATTGCGATCAAAAAAATACCGAAGCCAAAGGTTGCAATTTTTGGAGATCTTTATGTGCGCGATAATGAGATCATGAATCAAAATCTTATTCGCTCCATTGAGGATGCGGGCGGAGAGGTGGTTATTACGCCATATCATGATTATGCAAAGATCGCTTATGGGGCTTATGAAAAAAAATGGATCAAGGAACTGAACGTATCGGATCTGCTTACTTATCGTACTTTGCTTGCGGCTATGCAAGTATTTGAAAGTCGTTATCAAAGCCTTTTCAGCAAATATGTCGGGAAGCCGGTGTCGGCAAGAAATCCCGATGCGGAAAAAGAATTGGGGCATTTTAATATCCGCATTGAACAGGATGGCGAAAGTTACGAAAATGTATTAAAGATATTTCGTATTATGAAAGAACACCCCGATATTGCTCTCTTTATTCAAACCAATCCGGCGTTTTGTTGTCCATCTCTGATCACCGAAGCGATGAGCAAGGATATTGAAGAAATTACTGGCGTGCCTGTTCTGACAATCACTTATGACGGTACCGATACGCCAAAAAATGACGTTATTATACCATATTTAATGTACGCAAAGATAGAAAGCGACTCTAAATTCGCTGATCAGACTTAGGTCTCTTTGCTGCTTGACTTGGTGCTTACTTTAAACTATTTTTGGACGAGGTTATTAACGTGAAATTAGATGTTATTCAATTCAATGAGTCATTTCCGCCATTAATGGACGGCGTTGCAAATGTAACGCGAAATTATGCACATTGGATTAAAAAGAAATATGGTAGATCTTATGTGGTAACCCCGGAATATCCGGCTTTTGTTGATGACGAGATCTTTCCGGTCATTAGATATCCTTCTATACCGCTCGCCGGACGGAAACCCTATCGCCTGGGAGTCGGTCAGCACAATCCGAAACTTTGGAAGAAACTAAGTACTTTGCATGTTGACATTGTTCATGCGCAGAGTCCATTCAGCTCCGGAAATATTGCTCTGCAATATGCGCGGCAACAATCGGTTCCTCTTGTCGCGACTTTTCATTCAAAATTCTATGATGATTTCAAAGAAGCTACCCGTTCTGATGCCATTTCCTGGCTGATGACCCACTTGGTTGTAGATTTCTTTAACTATGCCGATGCCGTTTGGGCGGTAAATGAAAGTACTCGTGAAACACTTCTCTCCTATGGGTACAAAGGACAAGTTGATGTGGTGCCAAATGGCGCAGACTTTACTGTGCCCACAAATCTTGAAACTCTGGTTGGTTCAATAAATGATAAATATGACCTTTCTGAAGATGGATTGGTTTTTCTTTTTGTAGGACAAATGATCAAGCAAAAAAATATTCCGATGATCATTGATTCACTGGGCCTCCTTCAAAAAGCCGGTTGCAATTTTACCATGTTATTTGTCGGTGAAGGTAAATCGCGTGATGAATTTCAGATGCAAGTAAGGCAGCTGGGGTTAGACAAAAATATACTCTTCCTTGGCAAAATACTGGATCGTGACGTTCTAAAAAGCATCTTCGCGAGAGCTGATCTGTTTATCTTTCCCTCAATTTACGATAACGCTCCTGTTGTCACGCGGGAAGCTGCAGCGGTCGGAACCCCATCCCTGATCGTAAAAGGAAGCAACGCCGCTGAAGGCATTGTTCACGGTGAGAACGGATATCTTTGTGAAAATTCTGCCGCTAGTGTTTCTCAGTCGATCTTAAAGATCGTGGCCGATCGCAAAAGTTTGAAAAACGCCGGAATACTGGCACAAAAAACCATTTTCCGATCCTGGGAGAGTATCGTTGATGAGATCGTCGTTCCAAAATATCTTGATATCATCGAAAAATACAATAGAAGATAAATTTAAGGACTATATATGAAATTTGTAAAAATCAGCTCTGCAATTATTGGTATGTTGATGATATTGCAATGGGTCTTTTTTATCGTGACCGGCAATATCCCTGAATTTGAGACAGCACCTGTAAGTATCGCTTTTCATATCTCCATCGAAATTATTACTGCTGTCTTGCTGATATTTTCTTCTCTTATTTGTAAGAAGAGAGTGATCAGAGAAACCTTGTTATTATACGGACAGGGAATGTTAGGGTATACTGTGATAAATTCAGCAGGATATTTTGCTCAATCCGGACAATGGCTGTTCCTGGCCATGTTCGCTGTTTTATTGTTGATCTCGATTTATAATGCTGTGATCTTGTTTCGCCAGCGAGAGCATTAGGCCTGTGCCGTTCGCTTATAGATGGGAATACCATTTTCATTGGCTGTTTGCTTAAATCCCATGGCATTCAAATATTTGCGGTGCAGTTCATTCGGATCTTTAATGATCAATTGTTTTTTTTCATCAATCCCGAGACGCTTCAGCCCTTCATGATAAAAATATTTTCCGGTCTTCATATCCCGATATTGCGGGATCGTATAATCCAATTCGACCAGTAATTCATTCTCAGATATAGCGGAAAACAAAACAAGGCCAACCGGGCGACAATCTCTAAGACAAAAGTATGCGATATAATTCATTTCTTCTTTGTATTTGAATGCAGGGAAATATTTTGCAATATCTTCTTTAAAGAAATTAATAAAGCGTTGTGTGAAAATTGAAGTTTTAATATCAATTTCCAAAAGATCAAAATATTCTTTGTGGCGACCCATAGCGATCAGATAATAGATATCAACAATAGCGACAAAACCATTTAAGGCAAATACGGGCCATGCGCCTATTATTGCCCCATAAATAGAAAAACTTGCCGCGCCAAAAAGATTCCACCAGCGCAGGCGGTGTATGTTTTTCATCATAAGCGATATGGCCGTAACTATCGATGCCACATATCCAATGATCTCAAAAATCATGTTATCCATCTCTTACTTTCCTTTTTCAGCCATATACTCTTTAGCATAAGTGCTAAGATTAATGTTATTTTTTACAATTTGTTTTCTAAATGCCTTTGAGCTCAATACCTTAAATTCGGCCTCTCGGTGCTCGCTCATATTGGTTGGACCCGAGGGGTTCATGTCGATCATCGCATCCATTTCGGGACCGGTTTTCCCAAGATGGCAAACCAATAAATTAACGCCTTCTTTGTCCAGATTTTGTAGTTGATCAACAATAGCTTCCATTTTCTTTTTCGGTTCCTGTGAATACATACCGCCCATGCGATAATCGGAAACAAACTCAGAAAAGATCAATCCATATTCAACTGCCAATCGCACAATGATATCATGAATGTCTTCACGAGTGTCAAGAGTTGACATATGTGTATCGCAATATTGGATATCAAGGCCGCTTCGTAAGGCTCTTTCTATTTGAGCCCGTATTTCAATCTCAATTTCCCCTAAAGAAGGATCGGCATCATAGGCCAAATCTTTCCTCGGGTAGAAATAGCCGTTCTCGTCAACCAGGCTGGAAACATTTGCCGTAACGGCGCAGGGACCCCAGCGATAATTTTTCCATTCGCTGTTCATTGTAAGATGAATACCAAAGCATACATTTTCATAAGCCTTTAGAATATCAACGGCTTCCTGATACCAGGGGCAAACGAACATAATTGAATAATTGAGGGGAATGCCCGTTTCGGCCAGTTCTTTTGCGGCAACATTCACGGCATGACACATGCCGATATCGTCGCAACGTACCATTAATGTGGCTGGTTTCGTTTCAGCAAAAACGTTTATTGTTGTTAATAATAATATTATTGTTATGTGAAATACTTTTTTCATTTTATGCCTCACATATTAGATATTGATTACAACTGATATTTTTTCTTTAAACTGTCATATATCGGAGCATCAAGAAAAACCGTAAACAGTATCTTGTCTTCGACAAAACGGCTTTCCAATATCTCACCGAATTTATGCAGGTCTGCAATAAGCTTTCCTTCTTGCGGGTCAACATAAAAGTGATGTACATAAGAGCTTTCATCAATACGGTTCCTAATTGCAAGTACCAGTTTTTCCAAACCTATCCCGCGCTCTGCGGAAATACAAAAAGAGTCGGGATAATTGCGTTTTGCGAATTTGATATGTTCGGCACTTTCAAGGACATCCGTTTTATTAAAAACGGTAATAAATCTTTTCTCCGGGATATCGAATTCTTTAAGGACTTCGTCAATGATCAGCATGTGTTCTTTAAAGTTCGGGTCAGAAATATCAATAACTTTTAAAAGCAGGTCGGCGGTCTCTACCTCTTTTAATGTTGAGCGGAAAGAGGCAACCAATTGATGTGGTAATTTTTGAATAAAGCCCACGGTGTCGCTAAGATAAATTGTATGAGCTTTATCCAGCTGTACTCTGCGTACGGTGGTATCTAGCGTTTTAAAGAGTTGGTCTTCCACTTCCACGCTGGGTCCGGCGAAATGGTTCATTAATGTTGATTTCCCTGCATTGGTATATCCCACAAGGGCAACATTAAAACGTTTTGAACGTGATTTTCGTTTCGTATCAAGCTGCACGGATATTTTTTTTAGATCAAGTTTTAATTTCTTGATACGATCTCTTAATAATCGCCGGTCGATTTCGATTTGAGTTTCACCTGGTCCGCCACGCATTCCAATACCACCCGCCTGACGCTCAAGATGGGTCCATTGTTTTGTTAATCTTGGCAGGAGGTACTCTGCTTCTGCCAGCATCACTTGTGCTTTTGCTTCTCTGGTATGTGCATGTAAAGTAAATATGTCAAGGATCAGGGCAGATCGATCGATAATTTTAAGCCCCGCTAATTCCTGCTCAATATTTTTCTGCTGTGTGGGTGTCAACTCATCATCAAAAATGATCACGTCCGCTTCCAGTTCCTCGGCAAGCATTTTTAAAGTGTTCAGTTTGCCTGAGCCAAAATAATATTGGGTGTGGACCCTGTCGCGAGCCTGGATCACATTGTCCAGAACCACCGCTCCGGCTGTTTCGGCTAAACGGCCTAATTCAGCTATGGCGTGTTCTGTGTGTTCTGTTTTCCCCGGAAATGACACGGCGCATAATATTGCGCGTTCCGGTTCTTTTTTTATTATGTGTTCCATTTATTTCGTACGTTCTCCCTTTCTTAATAAAAGCATTTCTAAAATAAAGAATAACAGCGCTAGAATATAAAAAAATGTTTGAGTATTCCTACCTTTGATCTGTTTTTCAATATCGGCAATATCTCTTCCGTTCCATTCTAATATTTTAATATCCTCGGTTTTAATTTGATCCTGAACACTTTCATCCGCAGGAATATTTACGGCGATTATCTTTCTTCTCCCCGCACTTTCCACAGCATAAAATCCGGGTGTATTTGTGTGCGAAAAAATATCTTTTATTTGATATTGTTCGCCTGTGGGAGTAAGCACTTTTGAAAAAGGTTCTTTGATCGAAATTATATCTCCGGTCTCATATAATAATTCTTCGTTTTCACACAAGCGTATAATAAGGTCGCCGATAACGCGCGTAAAATACGGCGATAGCCCCATTTCATTCCAATCAAAATGGAAGGGAGAAAGCAATAAATATATGTTTTTATCTGCCTCCATAAGAAGGGGGTCGTTCGATGCCAGTTCCCACAATATTTTTTCCGGCTTAAGCGAAGTGCGATAAAATCGTTTAATATGAAAGTCTGCGGAACCCTCGGTCCTATAAATATCTTTTACTCTATAAAACCCACTTTCATCCTTAACGGGGGTTAAATTACCAACGACGCTTTCCCAGCCACTGGGTTGATCTGTTTTTTGCCCGGCAACAATAAGAATTGGGTTGTCCCTGGCAAAAATACTGATCGCCTTCATTGCGTTAAGACTAATGGGATACAGATTTGAGAACCACAGCATATCGTACTGATCCAAATTTATGGACAATAGTTTCTCGGGCCTGATTTCTGTGATGTCAACTTGCTCCATGGCGCGGAGTGCTTTCAGGTGATAGTTCGCCTCTTTTTCTTCATTTATGCAGAGAATTTTTGTTTTTTGTCGATTTCTTATAACAAGATAGCGAACATTGTCCTCGGGATATTCGTCATCCGAACATGTCGCAATGCAGGGAATATAGTCATTTTCCGGAGTGCTGAAGTGGAAGTCACCGTATCCTTTTTCATTCAGGCTGGTACGCCCGGCCTGCTTACCGTTTATCTTAATATGAATTGATGGCTGTGTTATTGCTTTAACATTTTTTGATAGTTGAACTTCAATGTTTTTCATATCTCTTGAGTCACTGTTTTCGTTCATAACGCGTATGTTTGACAGTGCAAAATTCTCCTTTTCTTTTACTAGCGGCAGGCCGTATGCCCTTGTGGTTAGCGTTTTAATAAAATCTATTATTTGCCGGTTTTGCCGGTTTTCCTGAAAATCGCTTAGTAAAATGATATTGGGATTCTCGCGTTTATTATTTTCAATATTTGTGAGAATTTGTTCTCTTAAACTATCAGAGTTGCTCTTTTCGTCGTAAGTGATATTGTCCCAGCGGGGTAAATTTTCAATTAGATCTTTTTCTTTGTTGGTGTAATTTACATCGATTGATGTGCTAAAGCTTTTGTCTATAAGTATAATGCCCGGTTCAAGGGATCCTCCCGCAGAAGAAAAGAAAGGTTGGGCGATTGCTAAAACCAAAAGAGCGATCCAGAGTGCTCTGGCAAGTAAAACCAGCAATTGGCGTAAGTGCAATTTTTGCAACGAATCGCGTTCGATCTCCCGTAAAAACTTCAATGAACTGAAAGAGATGGCCTGATATTTTCTCTCACCAAGCAGGTGTATGATGATGGGAACTCCTATCAACACGCTTAAAACTAATAATAATGGTTGTAAAAAAGTCACTCTAAAGCTTATTTATATTTTTTTTCTATGCCGGATCCTCTGAAATAGTGAGCCAGAATATCTTTGTAGGTTCTGCCGACATTTGCTTGTGCGATAGCCCCTGTTTGGCACATGCCAACCCCATGTCCCCAGCCTGCACCATTAATAATAAACGAAACGGGCTCTGTGGTGGGTCCGATCTTATCCACAACGAAACATGAGCTTTTTAAGGGGGACTCCCATAGCATGCGAATATTCAATTCCCCATTAAGGCGACAATGCCCTTCGCTGCCAATGAATAAAATATCGTAAATGCGTCCCGAGACACCTCGTTCCAGGGGAATAATATCATAGATCAAGCCTATATCTTCTACCTTTTCTGCAACGGCCTTGCTTAATTCTCCCGGCGAGATACTGCGAGTCCAACGAAAATGTTGTTTGCTCCATTCGGGGGTCAGCTCTGACGGCTTACACCAGCAATCCGGTTCGCTGTTGATCCATGTTCTAATATCATCCGCTTGCGTTAGGTCCAGATCGATCTCACCGTCCATGTCGGGATGTCCGCTCCATTGTTCTGCATGTCCCGAACGACTAGGCCAAACATTTTCTATATCTTCTGAGTGTCCGCCGCAATTGGAGGCATAATAAGCGCTAATGATGGTATCGTTGGCAACTAAGACTTCTCCCCGTGTTTCTGACACGGCTTTAAAAACTGCGTCATTTGACTTACCAATACCGCTGTAAACCTGACAATAAATATCGGCGGTCAAGATGTAGTGCTCGCCTGCATACTTCCCGCTTTCAAGACCAATCACCGCTTCTGAACGCGCACAGATCGCCTGGGCCTTAAGCGCTTCAATGGGTGCGGTTACTCCGATCTCTGAGGGTACAACGCCCAACAGATATGTTTCAATATCCAGAATAGAGATTACGTCGATCTTATTGTCGGCATTGATATAAAACTCAAGATCACCTTTATAAACCCGGTCTTCACTTCCCGCCCAAAACCAACCAATGCCATAGGGCACTTGTTTTATTTCTAGATTTTTATTTTTATCGCTGTTTTTCATTTTTAAAGAAGATCCTGTTATCAGCGTTCTTCCTTTATCGTCAATTAACTTAAGTGTATCTTTTTCTAAGGCAATAGAGAATGTTCTCTCTCCGCGAAGAATGATCTTGTGTTCATCTTGATTGTAAATATATATTTTTGACTCACTGCTCATGTATATCTTTTCTTCGCTATACATGATACGAACGCTGACAATGGGGTCGTCGGCAAATAAGATCGAAAGATTTGCTAAAAGTAAAGCAACAAATAATAGACGGCATTTTTTTTTCATTTCACATCCCAGTTTTAATAGATGAATCTAATAAAAAAAGGCTCTAAATAAAATGACAAAGCGTGATTATTAATGGCAACCCTTGCCTAGAATCGTTTAACATATCCATGGCAATAGGGTAATTTTCCCCTGTTGTCATAGTAGTCCTGGTGATACTCTTCAGCCCTATAGAAGGCGGCAGGCGCTAAGATCTTTGTTGCAATCTTATAGCCTTTATCTTTTAATTGATTAATAAGTTTTTGGGTAATGATCTTTTGTTCTTCGTCTTGATAGAACACGGCTGATCGATATTGTTTCCCAATGTCTGGACCTTGTCCGTTTTTTTGAGTTGGGTCGTGGATCTCAAAAAATGTCTTTGCCAATGTCTCAAAATTTACAAGTGCAGGATCATAAGTAATTTCAACGGCTTCATAATGCCCCGTGTTTTTATATGAAACATCTTCATAAGTAGGAGCTTCACTTTTTCCGCCCGTATAGCCGGATACAACACTTTTTACCCCATTTATCTGCTGCATATAATATTCAACACCCCAAAAACAACCACCGGCAAAAACCGCTTTTTCTTCAAGTTCCAGTTTTTCGGGAATAAAATCCATTGAAATGGAGTTCACGCAATGACGCGTATCTTTTTCCGTGAATTTTTCACCAAGGAACACATGTCCGAGATGTGCTTTGCAGTTTGAGCAAACGATCTCCGTTCTTCGGCCATCGGCATCCGGAATACGTAATACGGCTCCTTTTATCTCATCGTCAAAACTTGGCCAACCACAATGCGATTCAAATTTGGATGCAGAATAATAAAGCGCAGCACCGCATTGGCGACAAGTAAATGTACCTTCGCGTTTTTCATTCAGAAGATCTCCACTGAAAGGTGCCTCGGTGCCCTTTTCGATAATAACGCGTTTTTCTTCTTTGTTAAGTTTGTTAAATTGGTCAGCCGGCATAACTCCTCCCTTGATGGACACAAATAATATAAAAATGCTTAGCGTTTTAAAAAGTATCTGTATTTTATTCCTTTTAGAAAATTTCATAAAAGCCTTTCGTTTTTTTCTTTAACGATGGCACTTATTATTGTTCCCCGTGATAGCAAAAGGTTTTAATGTAAATATTTATTAAGGATAACTTGCATTTCATTGCGCTGGATTGGTTTTGACAGATAATCGTCAAACCCATCTTTCAAGATGGTTTCCCTTTCATCGTCCAGAGCATAGGCTGTTTGTGCAATAATGGGCAGTTTGGGGCGAAAAACCTTAATTCTTTTTGTGGCTTCCCTGCCATCCATCTCCGGCATTTTAATATCCATAAAAACAAGATCTATGTCCGGATCTTCGTTGCATATCAGGACAGCCTCAATTCCGGTTTTGGCCAGAAGAATTTTAGCTCCTTCCTCTTTGAGTATCTCTTTTAGATATTCAAAGCTTATCCTGTCGTCTTCCACTATTAAAATTTTTATTTCTTTTGTGTCGCTCAACATTCTTTTCCTGCCATATTTAAAGAAAACAAGCTGTATGGTTTGACCCTCTAATAAAATATAAAACATCTTTGAATTTGAAAACACATTTATTCTGGGTTCTTTTTGCTCCTTGTATATTATCGGTCATTCTCTTTGTTCTTAATTGAAAAAAACTTATATTTATAAGCTGTTTTACTGAAAGGACATCATGCGCGCTGCAGTTTTTCATCACTCATATGAGCCATTGTCTATTGAAGACGTCCCTATGCCTGCCGTAGGGGCACACGATGTAAAAGTTAAAATCCAGACTTGTTCAATTTGCCATACGGATATGCAATTTATTGATCAGGGTATGGCACCCAATATGAAGCCGCCAATTATCCTTGGACATGAGATTGCCGGTATTGTAGAAGAAACAGGATCTGAAGTGAAAAAATTTATGGCTGGCGATCGTGTTATTTTGCCCGCTACAATTACTTGTAATCATTGTCTTGCTTGTAAGTCCTGGAATGAAACTCATTGTGAAAATATCAGAAGGATCGGGGTTGATTGCAACGGGGGTTTTGCTGAGTATATTGTTGTCCCGGATTTTCATCCTTATCGCCTTCCTTATGAATACAGCTTTGAAGCAGGCAGTTTAATTTCTAATGTACTTGTAGGTGCATACCATGTGGTTTTCGATCGTATCAATATCCGGGCAGGCGAAAATGTGGTAATTTTTGGCAGTGGCGGTTTCGGTTTAAGTATTTTACAAATGGCAAAGCTTCGCGATGCAAAGGTTACAATGGTAGATATTTTCGATTGGAAACTTGAAAAAGCCCTGAAACTTGGCGCTAATCATGTTTTAAATTCAAATAAAGTCGATATTTGTGAAGAAGCGATTATTGATACGGTTGGTGGAAAACCGGACATCGTGATTGAAACCATCGGCGCGCCTAGGACGCTTTTACAATCAATGAACGCCCTGAAAAAAGGTGGTCGGCTTGTCCTTTGTGGTTTGACTGATAATGCATTGCCATTTCTAATGGGGCGTATTATAGGTAATGAAATTTCCCTGATCGGCGCCGCGGGAGCACCGCGTCGAAAAATTCCCGAGATCATTCATCTTCTTGAGGATAAAAAAATATCTTTAAATAATATGGTAACAAAGCGATATGACCTGGAACATATTAATGAGGGTATTAATACACTACGCATGGGACAGACCATCAGAACAGTGATCTATCCATTTGGAATTAATAATATTTAATTAGAGAATGCCATGAAACGACTTGTGATCATCCCGACATACAACGAAAAAGCCAATATCAGTAAATTGATCAGTAAAATTCAATCTCTTAAAATAGAGGGCTTGGATATTTTATTTATTGATGATAATTCTCCCGACGGCACGGGAAAAATTCTTAAATCATTTCAAAAAGACAATCCGAATCTTTTGCTTATCGAGCGCGAAGGGAAGCTTGGACTTGGAACAGCCTATATACGCGGTTTCAAATACGGACTTGAAAACGGTTATGATTATATTGCTCAAATGGATGCTGATTTTTCGCATAATCCTAAAGACTTGATCCCCCTATTTGAAGAAGCCGAAAAACACGATTGGATCGTTGGCTCCCGATATATATCGGGTATAAATGTGGTTAATTGGCCACTCCGCCGTCTGGTGCTCAGCAAGGGAGCAAATGTTTATACGCAGATCGTTACCGGCCTGCCCATCAAAGACGGTACCGCCGGTTTTAAGTGTTGGAATCGCAGAGTTCTTGAGACAGTAGATCTTGATGCCGTACGCTCGCGGGGTTATTCTTTTCAAATTGAAATGAATTATCGTGCGTGGAAGGCCGGATTTAAATGTCATGAACATTCTATTGTTTTTATTGACCGGACTGTCGGGCAATCTAAAATGTCAAAAAATATTATTTATGAAGCCATTTGGATGGTCTGGCAACTGGTTTTCTGGAATCTTTTCGGAAAAATAAAAACCGTTTCAAAAAAAGATGTCTAATCCCGATATTTCAATCATTATTGTTTCCTATAATGTAAAAACCTTTTTACAACATTGTATTCATTCTATTCAAAAAGCATCCAAGGGCCTGGATGTGGAAATTTTTGTTGTTGATAATAATTCAATTGATGGAAGCGGTGAAATGGTACAGCGTGAATTTCCTGATATCATTTTTATCGGTAATGATAAAAACCTGGGCTTTGGTAAGGCTAATAATCAAGCGTTGAAACGATCTCTTGGGAAATATGTGCTTTTTTTGAATCCCGATACCCTGATCGAAGAAAACACACTGCGCATTTTTCTTGAATTTATGGACAATAATCAAAAAGTGGGGATTGCCGGTCCGAAAATCCTTAATTCTGACGGTTCGCTTCAGTTGGCCTGTCGTCGTTCCTTCCCTTTGCCATCAATTGCTCTGCCAAAACTACTCGGATTGAGCTCGCTTTTTCCAAAAAGCAAGGTTTTCGGAAAATACAACCTGACGTATTTAGATCCTGATGAAAGTTACGCGGTTGATGCCATTAGCGGTTCATTTATGTTTTGCCGTGGCTCCCTGATCCGTGAACTTGGTGGTTTTGACGAAGACTTCTTTATGTATGGAGAAGACCTTGATCTTTGCAGGCGTGTACAGCTAAAAAACAGCTTGGTCTACTATGTTGCGGATACTACGATCATTCATCATAAGGGTGAAAGCTCAAAATCCGCTCCTTTTGATAGCTTGCTGGCTTTTTATAGGGCCATGGACATTTTCTTTCGCAAGCATTTTTCCTCTTTGTATTCTTTTATTACTACCCTTTTCTTTCGCCTCGGGATCATTGCTCATTTGACGATCAATTTTCTCGGAAAGTTATTTCACGCCATTCGCCTGCCTTTATTGGATGGAATTCTCATTTCCGCATCGCTTGCTTGTGCTTTGTTAATTCGTTTTCCAAAAGATTTTGGGCCTGAATTTAGTCATTATTTGCCTATTTTGGGTTCATATGCCTTGGTTTATTTTTTATTTCTGGCACTTGGCGGGTCCTATCGAAGAGCTAAACATTATGATTTTGTCAGAGCCGCTGTAAATCTATTTCCCGGATTTATTTTAAATGGCTTTTTTACTTTTTTTATTTTGCGATTTGCTCAATCAAGATTGATCTTTTTGCTCTCTTTTGGTTTAATGTTATTATTCTTACCGCTTTGGCGTATTTTCGCGTCGCGTCGGCGTTCAAAGCATTTTCAAGAGCATTCCGAATCGGCCCGCAGGACATTGGTGGTAGGCGCCGGTAATGAAGGTCTTAGAATTGCAGCTACACTTGGGCTCCATCCCGAGCTTGGCTATCTGTTTGTCGGTTTTGCCGATAAAAACCTCTCACACCCTAAAACCATTGGCAGCACAGGCGATCTTTCTCAGCTTATCAAAACGCGAAAGATCGACCATGTTATTTTTTCTTCAGATGTTTTTTCACTGGGAGAGATCATAGCCATGATCGCCGAACTTGCGCCTTTCCCTATTAGTATTAAGATCATTCCCGAAAAAGAAAATATGATCTTTGGAAAAGCGGTTATTGAAAGCCTTGATGATATTTCTGTTATAGAAATGGAGTATATTATTCTTAAACCGATTTGGAAGATCGCAAAGCGAACTGTTGATTTTTTGATTGCCTTAATTAGTATTCTTGTTTTGGCCCCTTTGGCCTATCTGTCTAAATGGCTCTCGGGCTCACTGCCTGTCAAATTTTCTGAAGATATTCAAAAAGGCAGAATATGGCATCGCAAAAAGAACGGACATGAACCCTGGTTTTACTGGTACCCGATGCTTTTTTCTTTATTGCGCGGCGAAATGACCATTGTGGGCGATCTAAAAAATATTCCGGATGGCAGCCGCCGTTATTATAAGCCCGGCATGACCAGTATTATGCGAAGTGAAAAACCCGCACTTCCTTCACCGGAAGAACACGAACGTTTTATCCATTATTATATGAGTAACTTCTCTTTTGTGCTGGATGTTGAGATCGTTTTTAAAACACTGGTCCTTAAAAAAGACAAATAAATACTTTAAACAAACCGGTACGGTCATGAAGAAGATTGTTTTCCTTTTTTTAACACTTATCTTAATTTCGTGTCAACCCTCCGATCAAAAGAATGAAAAGATCAACGGGGTTATGATAGACTGTTCCCGTCTGCTCGAGAAACAAGAATATTACTACAAGCTCATCGATTTTATGGCCGACTGGAATATGAATACTCTTTTACTGCATTTTTCAGATGATCATGGTATTGCGATAAGTCTGTCCGGATTTGAAAAACTGGCCATGCCCCATGCCTTCACGCCCCAAGACATCAAAAAACTGATCGCCCATGGAAAGAAAAAAGGAATTGAGATCATTCCCGAGCTGGAGGTTTTTGGCCATACGCGATATATCACCGACCATCCCGATTATAAGCATTTATATTTTGGAGATAAATCCAATAAGATATCCTTTAATGCGATCGACCCTCTTAATCCGGAAACCATTTCTCTCATGACGGCTATGATCAAAGAAGTGGCCTCTTTATTTCCCTCTGAATATTTACACCTGGGCTGTGATGAGGTTAATCTTCAGGGGTTAAATGAACGCACCGGATTGGATGAAACTGCAGTTTGGGTCGATTATGTTAATAAAATGATCGATATTGCCCGGAATAATGGCAAAACACCCATGATTTGGAGCGATCATATTCAAAAAAATGAAGAAATTGCCAAATTGCTAAATAAAGATATCGTTTTAATGGAATGGAATTACGATCCCGATTACATGCCAACGAAACTCCCGACACTTATGGATATGGGTTACAAAAACATTATCATGTGCCCGTCTGTCTCATGCTGGCGAAGTCGCATTATTCCAAGTAAACCCCAATTGAAAAACGTTGATGGTCACGCGGCGGCCGTAAGAAACGGAAACGCGGATGACCTGATAAATACAGTCTGGCTGCCCATGCGCTATTTGCAGCAGTCCATGTGGTACGGGATGGCCTATAGTGCTTTTCTTGTTAATAGCAACAAACCCATGAACTTTACAAAATTCCATAAATTGTTTTCACTTAAAACTTTTGGACTCCCCTTAAGTGATGAAATGAATTCTTTTTTTAATGACTGGACCGAACTTCATCTTGATCGGCGTATCTACTCGGCTATTGCAAATAATAATTATGACATACTGAATGACCCGGAAAGAATCCTTGAGCTTAAGAAAGTAAAATCTTTATCTGCGAATGTGATCAATAATCGACTTGACCTTGTGCCCAAAAAGAATCCTGATGTATTGACATCTATGTATTTATCTGCCGAGATCATGTATGTATTAAGCGAAGGTCTGTTGCTTATTGCCGAAAAAGATGGTTCTCCTATTAGGGCAGACAAGTGGGAAACAACCATTCAGTGCGTTATTACTCGAGCCGAAACAGAGTGGGATCAGGGCCGTTTTCCCGATGATCCCGCCAAATATAAAGCGAAATTTACCAACCAGGAAAATTCTCACCTGTTGATCGTATTAAGAAAATTGCGCGATCATGACTTGGTGAAAAATTAACACTCATAAAAAATGGGCTCAACATGGTGAGCCCAAACGATTATTTATTACTTGATTAATTGTTAATTATCCTTTATCAATTGTCAATTTCTTTTCTTGTTCTACCAGCCCAATAAATATGCAAACACAAGCGGTGCTACGATCGTGGCATCTGATTCTATAATAAATTTTGGTGTGTTTATATCAAGTTTTCCCCATGTGATCTTTTCATTGGGGACAGCTCCGGAGTAGGAACCGTAACTTGTTGTGGAATCTGAGATCTGACAGAAGTAGCTCCAAAACGGCGTGTCTGTTCGCTCCATATCCTGATATAGCATGGGAACCACGCAAATTGGAAAATCACCGGCAATACCGCCACCAATTTGGAAAAAACCAATTCCATTGTCTTTTGTGTTTTCCGTATACCAATCTGCCAGCCACATCATGTATTCAATCCCGGATTTCATTGTCCCGGGTTTAAGCTCTCCCTTAATACAATACGATGCAAAAATATTACCCATGGTTGAATCTTCCCAGCCGGGAACCACAATGGGTAAGTTCTTTTCGGCCGCCGCCAGCATCCAGCTGTTTTTTGGATCTATTTCATAGTATTGTTCCAGCACGCCGGATAACAACATTTTATACATATATTCGTGGGGGAAATAACGCTCGCCTTTTGTTTCGGCATCTTTCCATATCTTGTGAATGTGAGCCTGTAATCGTCTGAAGGCTTCTTCTTCGGGAATACAGGTGTCGGTTACACGGTTTAGCCCGCCTTCCATGAGATCCCATTCTTGCTGAGGTGTTAGATCGCGATATTCGGGCACACGCTTATAATGTGAGTGTGCCACAAGATTCATGATATCTTCTTCAAGATTTGCACCCGTGCAGGTGATGATCTGAACCTTATCATGACGGATCATTTCGGCTAAAGATTTTCCTAACTCGGCCGTACTCATGGCGCCGGCCAGGGTGATCATCATTTTATTGCCGTCCGTCAATTGCTTTTCGTAAGCAATTGCTGCATCTACCAGGGTGGCTGAATTAAAATGTTTATAATGTTCAAACATGAAGTTTGAAATGGGACCCTTGTTTTTCATGTTATTTCTCACTGTATTTAAATTTATAGGAAAGCATTTTGTAATATAATTTTGCGGTTAAAAAATCAGGTGCCTTGTTGTCTTTTAACGGCGCCAATTCAACAAGATCAAATCCCAATACATTCTTGGCTTTAAAGATCTCTTTTAAAAATGACGTTACGGTATACCAATCTAGGCCGCCCGGTTCCGGGGTGCCGGTTGCTGGCATAATGGATGGATCAAACACATCCAAGTCAATGGTGATATATATCTTATCCGACATGAGGGCAATGGCTTCTGTCATCCACCCCTTGCTTCCGGCGATATCTTGTGCAAAGAAACATTTCTCTATATTGAGATATTTTTTTTCTGAAACATCCATACTGCGAATACCGACCTGAATAAGATTTGCATGTTGATTTGCATCGTGCAAAGCGCAGGCATGATTGTAGGGTGAGCCTAAATAACTTTTGCGGAGATCTGCATGTGCATCAAGTTGAACAATTGTAATATCGGGATATTTCTCGTATATCGCTTTGATAATTCCAATGCTAATGGAATGTTCGCCGCCAAAAAATGTCAGGAATTTATTTGATCCAAGAACATATTTTGTGTTGGCATAAACCTGCTCAAAAACAGCTTTTGGGGATGCACTTTCGAGAATAGCGGGTAAAATATGAACGCCTTTTTTATAGACCTCCGAATCGGTCTCTATATCATAAAGCTCCATGTTTTCAGAAGCTTCAATAAAAGCATTAAAACCATTGTCGGCGCCCTTCCCCCATGTGCTTGTCCCGTCATAAGGTATAGATTGCAATAAAACAGCTGCCTTTTTATAATCGGCGTATTTCTCTTCTATTCCGGCAAATGTTTTCATGCTACTTATTATAACCTAATATTTTAAACATTTCTTGAGCTGATTGTTCTTCTCGGTATACCGTATGTGTAAAATTGCCCTTTTCGTCACGATCGATAATAACATGTTTCGGCGAAGGAATTAAGCAATGCTTAATGCCACCGTAACCACTAATGGAATCCTGATATGCACCGGTGTGAAAAAAGCCAAGATATAACGGTTCTTTGTCATTATCGGAATATTTCGGTAAAAGTATTTCTTGATTCATGTCTTCTGAATTATAATAATCGGAATGATCACAGCTAATTCCTCCAATATTGACCCGCTGATATTCATTGTTCCATTTATTTAGGGGTAAAAGGATGAATTTTTCATGAATGCTCCATGCGTCGGGAATGGTGTTCATCAAGCTATTATTGATAATATACCAAGCTTCTGTGTCATTTTGAGGCTTTTGCTCCAATACCTTGAAAATAATGGCGCCGGCTTCGCCGACAGTGTATTTCCCGAATTCTGTATAGATATCAGGTTCGTCAATTTCTTCTTTAGTGCAAGAATCCTTGATATTGCCAATAATTTCATTGATCATGAATTCATAATCATATTCAAAACCCAGATGATTGCGAATTGGGAAACCGCCGCCCAGATTAAACGAATTCAGGCTTTTACTTTCTTTTTTCAATTCGATATACAGCTCAAGCGCCTTTTGAAATTCGCCCCAATAATACAGCGTGTCCTTAATGCCGGAATCAACAAAAAAGTGTAGCATTCTCAGTTCAAAATCGGGATTATCTTTGATCTTTGATCGAAAAAAATTCATAAGCTCGGTTGGTGGAATTCCAAGACGCGAAGTATAATAAGCTGACTGTGCCTGTTCGTTAATCGCCATACGTAACCCGATCTTGATCTTTTTGCCCGGATGGGTTTGAATAATGCGATCTAGTTCTTTTACACTGTCCAAAACAATAATGGAATTGGTAAAACCAACTTCTTGAAGCTTGAAGATGTTTTCTAAATACTCATCGGTCTTATAACCATTGTGAACAATGATTCGGTCTGTGTTAATTTTCTTATCCTCATACAAATGCAAGATCAGATCAATATCATAGGCTGACGATGTTTCGATATTCACGTCGTGTTTCATCGCTTCGTTAATTACGTGATAAAAGTGATTACATTTTGTACAATAACAAAAATAATACCGTCCTCTATATTTGTGTTTTTTTATGGCGCGATTGAAAAGATTGCGGGCTTTTTTGATCTGATCACCAATTTTGGGCAAATATATAAACCGAAAAGGTGTTCCGTGTTTTTCAATTAAATATTTCAAAGAAACACCATGGAATGTTAGGAAATCATCCCGCAAATCAAATCCTTCTTGTGGAAAATAAAAACTCTGGTCAATAAGATTAAAATATGTGTTTTTCATTCAACGTGTCGTCCGTTCATTTTGTTTGTTCAACTATACGGGCAATTTGTTATATACCGCTCAAAACACAATAAAGCTCAGCCTCAACTGATCTTGTTATGTGTTGGTTGGTATCCTTTAACTTTTCATTATGGAATCTTTGTAATCCCTTTCAAACGAATATATTCAATGTGCATTTTTAATACAACAAAATAGAATAAGAATTTCATTCACAATATAATGGAATAATATTCCATTATGCA
This sequence comes from Fidelibacterota bacterium, assembly GCA_021734505.1. GTDB lineage: Bacteria > Fidelibacterota > Fidelibacteria > Fidelibacterales > Fidelibacteraceae > M50B103. The sequence continues at coordinate 21,529 of JAIPIT010000002.1, forward strand.
TACTGTTTCATTGATCATACGTGATTTCGTAGTTTCAATTCATCCGGATGGGGATGTAAATACCATTGCTCCAATAAATAGGTCTCCTTGTATTTTCTTGCGTAATGTTGCAATAACACCAGCGGCACAACGATGGGTATAAGTTCCCTGTGATATTTATCGATAATATCCAATAACTCCTGTTTCTCATCGGGGTTTAATTGTTTTTTGAAGTATCCCATGATGTGTTGAAGAACATTTACATGTTTTTTAACGGTGGTTTTTAAATTTAAAATGTTTATAAGTTTTTCTTCATAGGTCTTTAATTTTTGATCGAGATTTTTCTTATCTGTCGCGGCAACTAATTTTCCAACCTCTTTCAGCATCGCGGGAGAGTGAGACATCATCAAATACTTGTGCTGTGCGTGGAATTTCATTAGTCCCGAAATACTCTTATCTTCATTGAGGTAATTCAACCAACGATCATAAACATATATTTTTTCTATAAAATTCTCCCTGATACCCGGATCGTGCAATCGCCCCTCGTCCTCCACGGGGATATTGGGAAAACGTTTCATAAATTCTCTGGCAAATATCCCCGACCCCCTTCGTGACGGCATGCCTGCTTCGGTGTAGATCTTTACACCACGCATACCGGACGTGGGTGACTTCGCCTTGAATATAAACCCGCGCAGTCCTTCCCTTTCCAATTCTTCCAGCTTTTCACTGATGTACGATTCCATTTGCCCGGTTTTATCCTGGAAGGTTTTATTGGTCATGAGTCTAGGCGATTCGGGATCATCGCCAACCAGACGCATCGCTTCACGGGGGACCGGAAGTCCGCATTCCATTTCGGGGCAGAGTGGTACCCAATCCACAAAATCCCCCAGCTCATCGCGTAAAAAACGGTCAAGCTTGTGTTGTCCGTCATAGCGAACTTTATTCCCCAGCAAACAAGAACTGATCCCAATCTTCATAAATTACCTTTTTTGTAATATTTATCAATAATAACACTATCTCTGTACAATCACAATACACATGGTCAACAAATCTTATTCTTCGTATTATTTTGAAAATCCCGCCGGTTCTTCCGACCTGTGCAGCATAACCTTATAAGCTCACATGGTAAAGTAAGAAATATCCTGTCTTAAATAAAAAACCCCGTTTTCTACGGGGTTTGAACGGAGAGAAAGGGATTCCCCCACGGGGGTCCCTTTGGGAGAACCCTCGATCCATTTGCGCGGACATCACGCTTATTCGTCTATCTCGTTTGTTGCGGAGAGAAAGGGATTCGAACCCCCGGTCCGCTTACGCGGACACCGCATTTCGAGTGCGGCGCATTCGACCAGACTCTGCCATCTCTCCGAGGGTAATATAAAGAATTATTTTAAAACTACAATCATGATTTTTATCCTGCAAATATCTGAAATACGACGAAAGTACATGATAATATAGAAATATCATTTCCCTATGTCGCATTACCACATCCCTTGTTCTGTAAGATACTGCCTCAGCCAAATATTGCCTTCAACTTGCTTAAAATACATTTCTCGTTTATATGCTTCTGATCTTGTGGTAAATGATTCGGCATAAATAACTTTAAAGGGCGCGTGTCCTTTTGTAGATCTTACTTTTCTGCTATTGTGAATTTTTAATCTTTGCCCGAGGTCATGTGTATGACCGATATAATGAAAATTATCCTTAATACTTTTAAGGACATAAACACAATATTCTTCCATATCGTCCCCCGATATTCGGAGCGTAGTTGAGCGGAGAGAAAGGGATTCCCACACAGGGGTCCCTTCGGGAGAACCCCCGGTCCGCTTACGCGGACACCGCATTTCGAGTGCGGCGCATTCGACCAGACTCTGCCATCTCTCCGCGAATAATATAAAGAATAATTCCCAAAGAACAATCATGATTTTATAAGCGTAAGTACTTGAAATATTCTTACCCTTAAATCATATAAAACATTTAATTGGATGAAATTTTGCATAAATGAATAATTGTTGTATATTAACCAAAACAAATGGAGGTAAAGATGATAAGCAAAAAAATGGAAGATCAAATAAATTACCAGATCAATCGTGAATTATATTCCGAATACCTGTATCTGTCTATGGCGGCATACTTAGAGGATAAGGGGTTGGCCGGTATGGCCAATTTTATGATCGTACAGGCACAGGAAGAGCATTTTCATGCGATGAAGTTCTTTAATTACTTAAATGAACGCGGCGGACGAGTCGTTCTTGATACAATTGAAAAACCCCCTGTCGAATTTAATTCTCCACAAGCGGTCTTTGAGGAAAGCCTGGAACACGAAGGATTGGTAACCGGTCTGATCAACAAGCTCATGGATATGGCTATTGAGGTCAATGATCATGCCGCTAAAAGTTTTTTGAATTGGTATGTTGACGAACAGGTGGAAGAAGAAGCTTCTTTTGAAACGATCATTGCTAAATTAAATCTTGTGCAAGGCAAGGGTGATGGTTTATTGATGCTTGATAAAGAATTATCCACCCGGGTTTTTATACCGCCTGTAAAATAAAAAATAATAAAGCGAGGTTGTTATGACAAAATTACGTGAGATCTATTATTGCCCGATCTGCGGCAATGTAATAGAAATATTTAATGAAGGCGCATCGGCCCTGGTTTGTTGTAACCAAAAGATGCAAAAGCTGGAAGCCAAGTCAGAAGATTCAACTCTGGAAAAACACGTTCCATTCGTTGAAGAAGTTGAAGATGGCGTTCTTGTTAAGGTCGGCCAAAACCAAGTCCACCCCATGAGTGAAGATCATCATATTAAATTTATTGAAGTTCACACTAAAGATATGGTTTTGAAAGCCGAATTAGATCCTAATGGCGCGCCGGAAGCAACTTTCCCGGTCAAAATAGCTGATATTGTTAAAGTACGCGAATGGTGTAATCTCCACGGTTTGTGGGAAGCATAGGGAATAATAAAATGGAATTTAAAAATTCAAAAACGGCAGAAAATTTAATGAAATCTTTTGCCGGTGAAAGCCAGGCACGCATGCGGTATACTTATTATGCCTCAGCCGCTAAAAAAGAAGGTTATCTTCAAATTTCAGAAATTTTCTTAGAAACGGCTGAAAATGAAAAAGAACACGCAAAGCTCTTTTATAAACAATTATTGGCCAACGGATTGAATGAATCCGTTGTCGAGATCAATGCCGGTTATCCGGTTGGTCTTGCAGATACGATCAAGAATCTTGAATATGCCGCAAATGGCGAACAAGAAGAATGGGAAGAACTATACCCTGCTTTTGCAAAGATCGCAGACGATGAAGGTTATCCCGAAATTGGCAATGTGTTCCGTGGAGTGGCCGAAGTTGAAGCGCGCCATGAGGCCCGTTATCGAAAACTTATGAAAAACATTAAAGAACACCGCGTTTTCAAAAAAGAAGGAAGGGTATTCTGGATCTGTAAAAACTGCGGTCATGTCGTAGAAGATATTGAAGCTCCCGATATTTGTCCGGTTTGTATGCATGATCAAAAATACTTCGAAGTCTGGGTGGAAAATTATTAAACGTGAACCGTAAAACCTATATTGTAAGTTGTTGGCCCTGATTAATCGGGGCCTTTTTTATGTTTTTCACGCCTCAAACCATGCAATTTACGTTTCTTGACTTTGTATTATTATCTTTTGCCTTTTGACTTATTTTTGTTGTATATTTCTAGGCTTATTTGGTTTATTAATAGGAGATTGTATAAAATGGGAATTATGGACAAAATGCGCGCAAAGATGGGAATAATCATGATTATCCTCATTGCTGCGTTTGTTATAACTATTGTTTTTAATTGGGGTGCCGGTGGCGTTGACACTTTTATGAAGGACCGCGATATTGTTGGCGTCGTAAATGGTGAGAAAATCACAATTAAAAGTTTTTATGAAGCATATAATGCGTCACTTGAACAATACCGCAATGCCGGGGTTGAACTTGATGCCCGCATGACAGAATCTATTCTTCAACAGACCTGGGAAACAATCATTTCTCAACATCTGTGGGAACAAGAAATTAAACGCTTGGGTATTATAATTACCGATGAAGAACTGTATCATCATCTCGAGGCAAATCCCCCCGAGTTCCTGAAAACCCAGGAAGCATTTTTGACAGACGGTGTTTTTGATTACTCAAAATACATTGATATTCTCCGCAATCCTCAAGGTGGAGAGTGGTTAGAGATCGAGAAATACTTGCGCCTTAATGTTTTGCCTTATCAAAAATTAAATAATATTATTCTTTCATCTGTTGTCGTTGATGAAAATGAAGTTTTGCAAAAATTCTCGGATCAATCGGTCATATATAGCGCAAACTATCTTGCGGCTCCGGTACATTTGTTACCCGATTCTTTGTTCGAGGTGTTTGAAGAAGATCTGAAAGTTAACTATGAAGAAAACAAAGACGAACTTTACAAACAGGAAGAACGCCGTAATATTCGCTTTGTTTATTGGGAAAAAGTTCCTTCCGCCGACGATTCGGCTGCGGTTCTTTATGACTTGGAAGATATTACACTTCGTCATTCAGAGGGGGAATCGTTTGACGATCTTGCTCTGATATTTTCCGAAACCAAAGATGATGAGGTAGGTGGTGACTTGGGATGGTTCTCTAAAAATGAACTTCGTCCAGAATATCAAGATGCCGTTTTTGCAGCCAAGGTAGGCGATGTTCTAAAACCAATTTTAATCGGCGATCAATATCATTTGATATTTGTTTCAGATAAAAAAACAGAAAATGGCGATGATCAGGTAAAGATATCTTTATTGATCCGCAGTATTGACCCTGTTAACACTTATGATTATTATTCAACAGAAGCTGAAGCTTTTGTTTTGGATGTTGAGAGCTATGGTTTTGCGAAGGCGTTTGATAATGTGGAAGCAAAATTAGACACTTTACGCGGTGGCTTCACTAAAGAATTCCCTTACTTCGGGAATCTTGGTTACCTTCCTTCGTTGGCTAAATGGGCTTATCGCTCAGAAGTTGGCGCCATTAGCCCCGTTTATGAAAATGAAACTGTCATTATTGTTGCCCAGCTCATAGGTATTGTTGAAGAATCCTACATGCCGCTTAAAGATGTTGAGGCTTCTGTGCGACGCTCAGTGATCGCTGAATTTAAACTTGAAAAGAGTGCTGAATTAGTGCGTGAAGCATACACTGCTTTTATGCGTGGCGATGTAACATTACTTGATATATCGGATAGTAATCCCTATCTCGAATATAAAAGTTTCTCTTCATCTGTTGATGAACTCCCATATCCCTTTGGCTCTTCACCGGTCTTTGCTGATGTTATTCGTAACATGACAACCAATACTGTATCTGCACCCTTCTTATGTGGCCGTGAGGGGTCTGTCTTTGTACAGTTAACCGGTCGCACTTCAGTTGACGAAGAACTTTATGCCAAGAAACATGATGAGCTTGAGCAGGCCTTGCTCAAAGAAAAGCAACAGGTGGCTTACGAAAGCTGGATGAATAACTTGAAAGAAAAAGCTGAGATCAAAGATTATCGGGTTGAATTCGGATTGAACTAATTAGCTTTTTTACATAGATGATCAAACGGGAGCATAGCTCCCGTTTTTTTATTCCAAATAAAAAAGGCAACTTTATCGGTTGCCTTTAAATTTACATGCTTCTTTCCCGCTTTATGATCGGGGACTTTCATCAAATGGGTTAATACATGTTCGTGACATCTTGTTTGTCTTTTTTCCTTAAGAAACGGAAACTTCCAACGCCCAAGCTTTCTTCTATGACCATGTCTATCTTTATGCCATACTTAAATTGTGTCTGGCGAAGAATCTTTTTATTTTCTTTAATAAAAGCATAAAGAAATGGATGTACTTGAAGCTCTACCCTTCGTTCTCTCGTATGCTGGCGGAAATTCCGCACCCAGCTGTCAATCTTTGTGATCATACTTTCTTTGCTGGGAATACGGCCATAGCCGTGGCACATGGGACATTCATCACTAAGCGAGAACATGATGGAAAGGCGGATACGCTCGCGTGTCATCTCAAGCAGTCCGTAACGCGAAAGGTCGCTGACGCTGACAGACGCCCGGTCTTTTGCCAGTTCGTCTTTAAATGTTCTGACAAGGGCCTTTTTGTTTTCAGGAATTTGCATGTCAATAAAATCAATTACGATCAAACCGCTAATATCTCGCAGGCGCAATTGCCTGGCGATCTCAACCGCGGCCTCAAGATTAACTTTTAATATATTTTTTTCCTGGTCTTTTTGTCCCGTATAACGACCACTGTTCACATCAATGACAAACATAGCTTCAGTGTGGTCAATGATCAAATGTCCGCCACTTTTCAACCATACCTTGCGTCGCAACAATTTATCTGTTTCTTCGGTAATTCCGTGTGCACTGAAAAGAGATCCTTCTTTGTGGAAAAATACCCGCTCGGTCAATTCGGGTGCAACATCATTTATATAGTTTTGAATGGCGCGAAATTTACGCTTGTTATCAACTACAACTGATTCCACTTCTTTTGTAAACATATCGCGGATCACAGAAGAGGTCATGCTGTCATTTTCATAAACCCGCATCGCCTGACTGCCACTGTTTTTTACTGCGACAACTATCTGATCCCACGAACTTAATAACTGTTTAATATCCTGTTTGATGTCTTTTTCTTTTTTCCCATCCGCAACCGTTCTAATTATAATGCCGAAACCTTCAGGTTTTATAGAGTTGGCGATCTCTTTGAGCTTTGCCCGTTGTTTGTTGTTTTTTATTTTTTTGGATATCCCGATCACATCATGATAGGGGGCAAGAACAGCAAATCGGCCGGGGATGGCGATCTCGGTTGTTAAACGCGGTCCCTTGTTGGCATAAGCATCTTTTACAACCTGCACCAAAATGTGCTGCCCTTTTTTCAGGTCTTTTGCTCCGGTAAATGTTCGTGGTTTTAAACTCCCGTTTTCAAATGTTATAAAATCTTTGATCTCGGAAAAACCAAGAAAACCGTTTTGTTCCAAGCCGAGGTTCATAAAGACGGCATGCATGCCCTGCTGAATATTTTCAACGGTTGCAAAATAAACATTCCCAACGGTAGAAACATCTTCCGGGGTTTCAATATAGAATTCCACTAATTGCTTATCTTCCATGATAGCAATGCGTGATTCCATTGGGGTTTCGCTTATATATATATTTCTTTTCATATTAGTCCTTTATGGTGGCGTATGTTCGCTCACCGATAAAATAAGGTATATTTTCACCAAATGCCAGTTTTAGAAATTCATCAGGGCGCCCGGTTTGTGAGTTGATAACATTATAGCAAACGCTTAAAGCATTGTGATTAATATCCCAAGATTTGATATAGGGTTTCAGATCAACTGTCTTATTTCCCTTTTTGTTTTTTCGTTCGTATAAAACTTCTTTTTTTTCTAAAAGGTTTTCAATGTGCGAGCGAATTTCATTAACACTGATCTCTTCATTTAAGTGGAAAACATAAAACAACTCAATTGTATGCTCCATGATCGATGGCAACTTGCCTTCATGGATTTCCGCTCTGTGTATTTTAATTCCCTCGGGTAAAACCGAATTGAGCGCAGCCTGGGGGTTGTGAACATTGTCATTCAAGATAATATCCATGGTTTCATTTCCTGCGTCATAACCCATGGGGATGGGGTAACCCGCCGCAATACGGGGACGACAATTAAAACCATTGCTAAAGCGCAGCGGCCAGTGCAAAATATTACATACGCGATAGATCACCCTCATAAAGTCATGGTGCGAGATGTAACGCATCATACCGTTTTTTTCATACTTGATCCGTAAGGTATAATAACTTGTGGGTTGTTCGTTTTCTTTAATTTTTGTTCTTTTTAATTCGGTTTCTTCTGTCTTTATTTCTTTAGCGATCAGTGTTTTAACATCAGCATCACATAAACCGCAGGTGTTACAGTGTACCCTGCAATCTTGTGTCGTTTCTCCTCGTTCTGCTTTTTCCATTTCTTCCCGCAAGAAATCTTCTTCAACACCGGTATTGATAAAGGACCATGGCAAAGAAGCATGGCGGTCACGCGCACTTATCAAATCTTCAATTTTCTTACCGCTATCTGCTATCGCCCTGTCCCAGGCCTCTTGATTAAAATGCTCAGACCATGCGTCAAAACGAGCTCCGTTCTTCCAGGCATCGAACAGAATATCTCCGGCCGAACGATCGCCTCGTGACATTAGGCTTTCATATATGGAAAACTCGGGGTCCCGGTGCATGATCTTTATGCCTTTTAGCTTCAACTGATTTCGAATGAAGTAAATTCTTCTTTCAAGCTCTTCGGGCGAAACATGTTCCGCCCACTGAAAGGGTGTATGCGCCTTGGGAATAAAACTTGAGAGGGTCACATTAACCTGGGCGCGGGGGTAAGAGCGGATCAGGCCGTAAAGTCTTTTTAATAAATCCACGATCCCCTGAAGATCTTCGTCGGTCTCAGTTGGCAACCCGACCATAAAATAGAATTTTAATGTGCGGAATTTGTTTTCAAGCGCCAGTTTTACTGATGTAAAAATATCATCTTCACTGATATTCTTGTTTATCACGTTTCTTAATCTTTGGGTGCCGGCTTCGGGGGCAAGTGTTAGGCCGGAGCGTTTTCTGCCGCCAGCGGTTTCAAGAATCTTTAAATTTAGAGAATCCAGACGCATAGAGGGAAATGAAATAGCAATATTGTTTTCTTCGCAAGCGGGGCCAATACCGTCAACGAGATCAGAAAGCCTGCTATAGTCGGATGTTGAAAGACTCAGTAATGACAACTCTTCATAGCCGGTATTTTTCAATGTTTCTTCTGTCTGCCTGATCAGATCTGATGGTTCCCTCTCGCGCACGGGTCGGTAAATAATGCCGGCATGGCAAAAACGGCACCCGGCGCCACAGCCTCTTTGTATCTCAAGTGCAAAACGATCTTGTGCTACTTCAAGCAGGGGAATAATGGGTTTATTGCTGTAGTTCTCCGGCTTTAACATGGCAATTTTTGCGGCATGAACAAGGCCATCTCGTTTTTTGTCATATATGGCGGGGGCATATACTCCCTTTTCCGGCATCGAGCATGCTTTTAATATCTCTGAACGAGTAGACCCTTTTCCCTTATGGTGGCGAATGATCTCGGCGATCTCTACAAAAACTTCTTCTGCGTCTCCGATCACAAAAAGGTCAATATAGTCTGCAAGCGGTTCGGGGTTAAAAGCACAACTTCCGCCTGCAATTGTAATTGGATGCTTATCTTCACGATCTTCTGCTCGCACTGGAATATTTGATAAATCCAGGGCGTTGAGAATGTTCGAATATGTCATTTCATATTGAAGCGTAAAACCAACAAGATCAAAATCCGACAGTGCGTGCTTGCTTTCCAGTGAGAATAATGGCACTTCTCGTTCACGCAGCAGCTTTTCCATATCTACCCAGGGTGAAAAGGCCCGCTCCGCAATAATGCCCTCTTTCTTATTCAAAATATGATAGAGGATCTGATAGCCTATAAATGGCATGCCAACTTCATATGCATCAGGATAAACCAGACAAACATGACAATCCGTATCATTCCATGCTTTTTTAATTGTATTTATTTCGTTACCCGTATAGCGGCCCGGACGCTCTACTTGAGTAAGTATATATGGGAGGTTTCTTTCTATTCGGTCCATATTGTCTTTTTTACCAATTCCATTTTTATATAATACATACGGCCTAAGAACACCATGCTTGGGGACTCAAATAATATCCATATTGTGCCGGAAGGGAGGATGGTGTTGCTATCCCTGTTGTTTTTGGGATGCTAATTATATTGTTTTTCTTTTCAGTACTTCTCATTTTTCAACAGCCTAATATATCTATTAATATAGGCAATACCCATAAAATATATTTCTTTTTCATTTCCTTTGTTTTGGTTGACTTTAAGCGCAGCAACCGCTATTTTATTCAGCTTTTTAAAGGAAAGGTGTCCGAGTTGGTTGAAGGAGCACGATTGGAAATCGTGTGTACTGTTAATAGCGGTACCCCGGGTTCGAATCCCGGTCTTTCCGCAATTAAAACCCCATCGTTTAGGTGGGGTTTTAATACCGTTTAATAAAATCGGCGTAAAAGATTATTTAAGTCAGACCATTAAATTGTTATTGAGAAAATCTCAAGCCATATATTTCCCGATTATATTTGCTATCTTTTTATTTGACATTGGCTTTATTTTCATTTAATATTTTCAAGCGATAATAATTCTTATCCTTGCTTATGGACAGTAGGGTTTAATATAAAGTTTTCGTCCCCCTCTTGAGAAGTCCCTTACGGGACTTCTCATTTTATGGTCGGTTTTTCTTTTGGAATTGTATTGTAATATTCCTTAACTTATCTCCGCACACAACAGGAGAGGAACATGAACATACAGTTGATCTACAACCCGAATGCGGGGGGTGGAAAGGGCGACAAGCTCTATCCGCTAATTCTGAAAGCACTTCGTGATCAGGGACATACGGTAACACCCTATCGGACGCTTTATCGTTTTCACGCGACAGAAATTGCCAAACATATTGACGCTAATGCCTGCGACCTTATTCTGGCCGCCGGTGGTGACGGGACGGTTTATGAAGTCCTGAACGGCATAATGCAAAACACATCTTCAAAAGAACACCCCCTGTATGGTCTCATCCCCGTGGGTACCGGGAATTCTTTTTCCGTTGATCTTCAAATGAAAAATTGGACAGATGGGCTCAAGGCTGTAGCAGGTGGAAAATCACGCGAAGTGGATATCATGGAATTCATTACTGAAGGTGATAAGTATTATTCGATAAATGCTATCGGTTTTGGCTTGGTTGCCGACGTATCCTATCTTGGCAATAAAATGAAGAAATTTATCGGGAAGACGGCCTATACGGTTGGGGCAGTTGCTGAAATAATAAAATTCAAACCACAAAAGACCAAGCTCGAGGTTGATGGAAAATTGTATGAATACGAAGGTGTTTTTACGAATTTTTCCAACTCTGTCTGGATTGGCGGAAACATGAAGATCTCGCCGAATTCAATAATAGATGACGGTGAAATAGAATGTCTGGCCCTTGAAAACCTTCCAAAAAAAGATCTTTTAAAAGTCTTTCCCACTGTCTTTGAGGGTAAACATCTTTCTGTGCCTCAATTCAAAGTATATAAGGGGAAACATTTTAAGGTGTCATCCGAACCGGTTAAAATATGTAATCCAGAGGGTGAGATATTTGGCGTAACACCGTTGGAGTTGACTGTTCTTCAAAAAGAGATCAGAGTATTGACCCTATAATAATATTGGGGCTCACTTTTATTGGCATAATAATTATAGAGACGCGCTAAGGCGCGTCTCTTCTTTAATCTTTATATTTTTGTCTTTAATCTTGTAATGTTGCGATCATTACGGCCTTGATTGTGTGCATTCTGTTTTCGGCTTCGTCCCAGACTTTACTGTTCTTTGATTCAAAAACCTCATTGCTGACTTCCATTGCATCAATACCGAATTTTTCATATATCTCCATCCCGACTGTCGTATTCAGATCATGGAATGCCGGTAAGCAATGAAGGAATATAGTGTCTGATTTGCCGGTTTTTGCCATCATGTCGGCATTTACCTGATATGGCAAGAGTATTTTGATGCGTTCTTCGAATTGTTCTTCTTCGCCCATAGAGACCCAAACATCGGTATAGATCACATCTGCGCCCCTTACGCCTTCGGTAATATCATTGGTAATGGTTATGCTCGCGCCACTTTGAACCGCTATTTTCTGTGCGGTTTCAACAAGAGCTGCCTGGGGAAAAAGACTTGTGGGTGCAACGATCCTGAAATCCATACCCATTTTGGCGGCGCCTATCATTAGTGAATTTGCCATATTGTTCCGTCCGTCACCAATAAAGGCGAATGCAATACCTTTCAAATACCCTTTTTGTTCTTTAATGGTCAGAAAATCTGCCAATACTTGTGTGGGATGAAAAGCATCCGTAAGTCCGTTCCATACAGGCACGCCGGCATGCATTGCAAGCCCCTCAACCGTTTCATGTTTGAAACCCCGGTATTGTATACCGTCGAACATTCGTCCCAGCACACGGGCTGTGTCGGCAACGCTTTCTTTTTTCCCAAACTGTATATCATTCTTGCCTAAAAATTCCGGATGAGCACCTTCATCAATTGCAGCAACAGTAAATGCGCACCGCGTACGGGTTGAGTTTTTTTCGAATAATAATGCTATATTTTTATTTTCTAATCGTCGTGGAAATATTCCGTCTTTCTTTTCTTTTTTGACCTGAGCGGAAAGCTCAATCAAATCATTGATCTCTTCCGGGCTGTAATCCAGCAGGCCAAGAAATGAACGTCCTTTTAAATTGCTTTTCATGTGGTTCTCCTATTTTGACTGAATAATATAAGTGTAATTTTTCATTATTGCTTCACAGAAATATGTTTAACTTGAGTTTCTAAAAACACCCTGTTTACGTTGTGTAATATCGAGATCAACGCCAGTCTAAAAAACATGTATCGGGAGATTTCCTAAAAAATGAAAAATCTGAATTTTTTAATCCAAAAACCTGGACGGTCATTTTTTTGGGGAAAGTAAGATAATTTGCCCCCAAGAATGGTTTTAGCGGAAAATAGGGAATATAGGGTGTCTGAATGCCTTTCCATCCCTTTTGTTTTGCCTGAATATTAAAGAACCGAATAAGATTTGCAGCACTTCTTCCAGAAAGATGATCAACATTTACCAGATCAAGCCACCCAAAAGGAATTATTTTCCCAAATCCTGCAAAGCTAAATTCCCATGCCAGTACAAACCCATTTACCGCACCTGAATTATCTTCATGCACGCAACAGATAATTCCGGGTTGATCCATGTACCAATTGAAATCTTCTCTGTTTTTTATTATTGCGGCATTTTTTGTTGATGTATATTCATCAAGGAGATCAAATAATCTTTGTTTGTCTTCCGGTTTAAACAGACGAATTTTATTGCCATTTTTCATGGTTTTGGGGGATCGGGTACGCGGAGGAGATATTAACCTGATTATCCACCTCTCATAGAATTTCAACTTCATTACTTTTCTAACGGCAGAAATATCAAAAATTCGGATGATAAACCAATTAATATTAAACCATTTTATAGATTCTATTGCAGAGTTACGATCAGCAGTGGCATTTCCCAGATCGATCCCGTTTTGTTCGGGTTCGAAGATAGCATAGCTGAACGTAAACCCACGCGTGGAAACCGCTTCGATGAATTTAGAGGTCATCAGGGAGCCGACTCCCTTTCTTTTATGATCCGGGTGAACCGCGGCCCACGAAGGAACCAATACACGAAGCTGTTGACTTTGTTGAGAACCGTTTTTTTTCTCATTGAAGCAAAGGTTCCGCGGTAATCCGCCCATAAATCCAACCATCGTTTCACTTGGCTGATGAATTACCCTAATTATAAGCTGGTCTTCAAGATAGGGTGATCCAAATATTCTTCGAAACGTTGTTGTATCAAAAACAACAGTTGTTCCCTCTTTTTGGGCAAGCTCATCTGAAAGGAACGCCTGTGTGATCAGTTCTGCAAATGACTCGAAATTTTCTTTTTCTAGATCAATTATCTCTACACTATATTCATTAACCATCGATATCTGCTCCATAGATTGAACACCTGAGAATATTCCAGAGTATGTTTAAAATGCTCTCTATGTAATATATTTAATTTTTAATGGCTTTTTAGCTGAAAAAATGAGAATTATTATATAAAGAAGTTGGTGTGTTTTTGAATATTCGGGTTTGTTTCTTTTTTCTTTGATTTATTCTTTTGCCTTTTGTCTTGTATTCCTTAATTTCCCCCCATGTCTGAAATACGAAATCTGATAAAACGCTACCTTTCCGTCCCGCACTCAATCAAACTACTGATAACCGGCGCTTTTATGCTGCAGCTTTTAAATGCTTCAGCTATGCTTATTATGAACATATATTTAAGCAAGCTTGGTTATGTTGATTCACAAATAGCAGATTTTGTTTCATATCGCTTTATCAGCATTTTACTTTTCAGCATACCATTCGGTCTTATAATTAAAGGAAAACGCTTAAAGCCTTTTTTTATTACGGGGGCGATCATTGTGCCACTTTCGGGTGTCGCTTTGCTTTTTGCGGCTAATGCGCATATTGGGTGGTTGATCAAAATCCTTTTTTTTACCAGCAGTCTTGGTTTTATGTTGGAACATGTAACTGCCCTGCCATTTATTTTGCGGCACGGGAATGATGACACTCTAAGTGAAAGCATTGCCCTGAATTTTGCAGTCTGGAGCCTTGCAACCATTGTGGCCGGCTTTCTGATCAAGATTGTTTTTACTCTTGTTGCTAAAATCGGGCTTTCAGAGTTTGGTGAGTTTGAAATACTGCTTGGTGTATCGCTGATCAGCATATTAAGCCTTATACCCTTTTCTGCCATAAAAGAAAAGAAGCCAAGCCCGTCTAATCATGAAAATGTTTTTCAACATCTGAAAAGTTATAATTGGAATAAGATATTCAAGGGACTTCTGCCCATGTTTCTGATCTCCATCGGCGCTGGATTGACGATTCCTTTTATGAACCTTTATTTTCATTCGGTATTTAAAATGGATTCGGATACATTTGCACTTATGGGGTCAATAGCGGCTATTATCGTCTTTATTGGGGGTCTATTAACTCCAATATTGCGCAGAAAACTTGGATATGGTATGTCTATTGCGGTCACTCAATTCTCTGCTATTTTCTTTTTAATATGTCTGGCATCAACAGAATTATATTCTCACATGAGCTTTGCCTTATGGTTTGCCGGCGGAGCTTTTATAATAAGACAGCCTCTAATGAATATGGCCTCGCCCATAACATCAGAATTGGTAATGAAATATGTTGGTGAAAATAACCGTGAGCTGATATCCGCAATTGAGACAGGTTTGTGGAATGCTTCATGGTTTGTATCGGCTAAGATATTTCAATTTTTGAGGGGGTTAGATTTGCCATACTATAAAATATTTATTATAACAGCAATTTTATACAGCTTTGGTACTATCACGTATTTATTATTGGTAAAAGATTATAAACGGAAAGTGGCTCGTCGGGACTAAAAACCTATATCCTGTCGTGTTTTTTCTTCTTTTCAATAGCATTTTCATAAGCCATTTCATAGCGCTTCGCACTATCCTTCCAAGAAAAAGATTTTTGCATGGCCCGGTTTTGCATTACGCCGTAGTGTTCGGGGCGATCATAAAATGTTGAAACCGCCCAGCCAACCGTATTATAAATGGCACGTTCTGTTGCATCATAGAATTTAAAGCCCGTACCATCTCCCGTTGTTTCATTATATTGTTCTACGGTATCTTCAAGCCCACCTGTAGCTCTTACAATAGGTAGGGTACCATAACGCAATGAATAGATCTGATTCAAACCACAAGGTTCATATAATGATGGCATGATAAAGAAATTTGCGCCCGCTTCAATCATGTGTGCCAGCTTGTTGTCGTAACCGATCTGTACTCCGATTTGTCCCGGGTATTTTGCGGGTAGCGATGCAAAATAATTTTCCAGTTCCTTGTCTCCCGATCCCAGTATTGCAAATTGTACTTGCATGTTCTTTATAATAGCTTCAATACAATTTGCTAATAGGTGTAAACCCTTTTGTTCTGCCATACGACTAACGATCCCAATAATCGGTGTTTCATTATCGGTTAATCCGTAATGTTTACGTAATGCTACTTTACAGCTTGCTTTGCCTGACATACTTTTAATATTGTATTTTTGAGGGATAAGCGTGTCATTTGACGGATCCCATTCCGAATAATCAACGCCATTCAAAATACCGATATATTGTTCTCCCTTCATGTGAAGAAAGCGGTCAAGTCCATGTGAATAATCGGGGGTTAAAGTTTCGTTGGCATAAGTCGGACTGACGGTATTGACCATGTCGGCAAAATGGATTCCTCCTTTTAACAGGTTTATGCCACCAAAATCTTCAAAAATATTTTGATTAAAGTCTTCTTCGCGGAAACCAAGATAAGAATAATCATTCTTGGGATATTTACCTTGATAACCAATATTGTGAATAGTCAGCACGCCGGCTGCTTCTCCAAGGAATTCGTCATTATAATGGTGTGTTTTTAAATAAGCCAGCGCTGCAGAACTTTGCCAATCATGTGCGTGAACGACATCTATTTTTATTTGTTTGGTTTTGCACAAGTACAAAGCGGCTTGTGATAAAAACGCAAAGCGTTTGGGATTATCGAGATAATCCTGCATGACTAAATTGTGGTACATGCCTTCGCGAAAAAAATAATTTTGATAATCAATGAAGAAATAGTCAAGATTTTCACATATCTTTTTAGGGTGAACCAGACACCATTCTTCGGTATCTCCCATCCATACATTCATTGAGAAGGGGGCTTCATCTGAGTGGGTCAATTCTGGTGAGATGCTGGCATAATATGGCATTACAACCGTAACCTTGTGTCCATTTTCAGCCAAAGTTTTAGAAAGTGCGCCGGCAACATCTGCCAAACCTCCTGATTTTGCATAGGGAACGCTCTCGGAAGTTACAAATAAAATACTTCGTTTTTTACTCATAGCCGCCCTTTCTTGTTTTGAATTCTAATACTTGATACATATAAAAAATCCGCGTTACTACGTTTTCACATAATGCCACGGATTTAATATATAATTTATTTTGTGTTTAGCTTAAATGTAACTGGAATTGAGATCCAGACACCAACATTTCTGTCGCGCTGTTTTGCTGGTTTGAACTTAGTTTTCTTGATCGCTGAAATTGCGGCCTCGTCCAGCCCGGTACCCGGCATGCCTTTTAGGATCAAGCAATGTTCCACCACGCCATTTTCGTTGATAAATGCCTGTACAACCACCTGGCCTTCAATACCGGCCTCCTTGGCGATTTCGGGATAAATCGTATTGCGTGAAATTGCGGCCTGGCCGCCAATGGGTGTTGGAGGTTCATCATAAGCAATAAATTCCACTACGATACCCGTACCATCACTTGGTGGTGGGGGCGGGGCATCGATCGCTTCGTAATCATCAAAGTCCATATCGTCAATTGTGAAGTCTTCGGATATTTCCTCGTCCTCGCTCATTACGGGGATAGAGGGGCGTTGTTGAGGGGCTTGCATTTCCTGAAGTTCGATCTGTGGAATTTCTTCAGATTGTATAAATTCAATAACCGTTTCTTTTTGAATCTGAGAATCGCGGTCAAATTTTGGAAACAGATAGACAAATAACACAACCAGTGCTAAAACAGCCACCATTGCGATCTCCGTTATAAAACCGGAGCGGGCTTTAAAGCGTTCAAATTGTTTTGCTGGCATTATATGACTCCCGTTCTTCTATTTAGGTTTCGCCGAATAGTTTACTTTCAGCGCGCTCGCGTCTCGCAGTTCATTTTGAACATCCGATACAACTCCCATTTGAGTTTCCTGGTCAGAACGCATTGAAATGGTCAACATATTATCATTTCTACGCAGGGGATATATTACTTCTGAAACATCTTCGACGTTTAGCAATTTATCCTGTATACTGATACGTCCGGTACGATCGATAAAGACAAAAAGTACCGATTGTTTTGGTGTATCCAGCTTGGCAATTGACCGGGCGCGAGGAAGCTTTACCTTAAGTCCTTCCACTGTCTTCAATGATGTTGCCGCCATAAAAAAGATCAGCAACATAAAAATAATATCAGACATTGAGGAGGTTGGAATTCCGCTCTTTGGTTTTGATTTTTTCTTTATTGACATAGTATCTCCTACTGCGTTCCAATAAGTGCCAGTTTCTTGACGTTTGCAGCGGTTAGCTGGTCAACCACATCAATATAGTCCTGATACTTGGTTTTTCGATCTGTTTGTACCGAAAACACCATGTTCGGGTTGCTTGCCTCAAGTTGGCGTGCCCTTTCCGTGATCTGCTCAACAGCTATTATCTCATTGTTGAACAAAACATCACCACTGGCATTTACAAGCACCATGGTAATATTTTTGGGGTTCAATTTGATCTCTGAGTCACCCGGTGGGGGCAAAACAACTCCCAATCCTTTGTCTGTATCAACATTTGATACCAAAAGGAAAAAGACCAATAACAGAAACGCAATGTCAGACATTGACGAACTCGGAATCTCTGCAGGCGGACGTTTTTTCTTACCTAACATTTGATCTTCCTATCATTTCCGTTTTATTTTTTGATCTTTTGTGTTTCAAGCGTATCAAGCAGGTCTAAAGAACTTCTTTCCATGTCGATAACAAGGTTGTCGATTTGGAAAAGGAAGAAATTTTGGAATACTTGAATGATCATGGCTACAATAAGACCAAATAGTGTGGTCAATAGTGCCTGAGAAATACCAACAGCAACAACAGCCGGTGACATATCGTTAGAAGCGGCAATATCCTGGAAAGCGGTGACCATACCTGAAACCGTACCTGTAAAACCAAGCATCGGTGCAATAACGATCACTGTAGACAGCCATATCTGGTTCTTTTCAAGGAAAGTCATTTCCAATGAACCGATCGTGTCTAAAGTTTTTTCAACTCTTTCCAAGCCTTTATCTGCGTGACGCAGTGCTTCTGCATACATAATGGCAATAGGGCTTGTGGAATCTTCGCAAATTGCAAGGGCTGCTTCAATTCCATCTTCTTCCAAAGTACCTTTGATTATTTTGGTGAAAGCTTTTGTTTTGGTTGAAATTGTTATAAGGGCATAAAGGCGCTCAAAAACAATGACAAGACCAACAATAAAAACACCTAAGATTGGCCACATAAAGGGACCACCATCTAAAAAGAGCTTTACCATAAATTCGACCTCCAAATTATCGTTTTAATTTACGTGTACAACATATCATTTTAAGCAAATACGCTTATAAAGTCAATATTTTATTAATGTATTGCCATAAACTTTTGTGCTTCTCTCATGGATTGAAAGGCCTTTTTGAACTGATTATCGCTCAAGAGGCGTGTTTCGTAATAAACATTATTATCCCACCATATTTTAGCCAGCTCGGATTTGATTTGCATTTGCAAATAATCTCTGTCTTCAGATAGTTCTTCTTCTTTAATATCCTTCACATCTTTGACCGCGAACTCGTACAGCTCAGGGATGAATGTTTCGTCAAACTCTATGTCATAGATAAAAACATCAGGATCGGTTTTATACTCGGGATGTTTACGGGCATACTTCTGCGCAAATTTGAAAAATACCCGGACATCCTGGCTGAAAATATTCATTGTGCTTTTACTAAGGTCATAATTTTGTTTTACGATAATATCAGGGGTGATACCGCCGCCGCCAAAAACAGTTCGTCCGCTTTTTGTTGCAAATTTTGGTCTGACTTCTAAATGTTTATCAAGCGAGTCATTAAAAACACTGTCGGGAAGAGTATAGAGATCCTCATAATATTGATCAACACCATCTTCGTAGGATCGCTGTATCAACCGACCCGAGGGGGTGAAATAATGGGCGGTCGTCACACGAATTGCAGATCCGTCGCGCATTGTCCACTGATTCTGCACCAACCCTTTCCCAAAAGAAGTTTCTCCTACGATCAAGCCCCTGTCGAGATCCTGCAGTGCGCCCGATACGATCTCTGATGCGGATGCGGATCCGCGATTGATAAGAACCGCCACGGGGACATCTTCATATTTGCCTTTCTTTGTGGCAATATGATAGCGATTTGCATTCTTGATCCGGCCCTGTGTATAAACAAGCGTATCACCGTCCTGAACAAATTCATCTAAAATATCAATAGCTTGATTCATATAACCGCCACTGTTATATCGAAGGTCCAGGATAACTGATTTCATTCCTTCTTTTTTGAGAGCTTCCATGGCGTCTGAAAATTCTTTAAATGTCTTTTCGGCAAATCGGTTTATTAGAACATAGCCTGTTTCATTATCCAGCATGAAGTATCCAGACACAGAGAAAAGCGGAATATCGTCGCGGATGATCGTAACATCAAAAGGTTCTTTTTCGCCCGGACGTAATACATTTACAACAACTTTTGTGCCCTTTTTACCCCGAAGACGATTCTTTGTTTCATCTCGGGTGATTTTATAGGCCGATTCATTGTCTATCTTTAAAAATTTATCACCCGAACGTAATCCAACATTGTCGGCAGGTGTTCCGATAATGGGAGAAATAACGGTAATATAACCATCAATAATATCATACTCAATACCAATGCCCTGGAACTCCCCATCAAAGGTTTCTTGTACTGTTTTAAGACGCTTGGCGGGAATGTAAGTAGAATGGGGGTCAAGCCTCTCAAGAAGACCTCGGTATGCCCCTTCCATTGTACTGTCCCAGTTTACGTCTTCAACATAGTTTTCGTTAACTATTCCGATAATGTCAGTTAAGACTTGCAGTTTTTCATAAATGTCGCGGGCGTCTGCGCGAAGCCTGGATATTTGTGAAATACTTAATAACAATACTAAAACTACCATCGAAAGTACGATAGTTCTTTTGTTTCTTTTAATAAAGGCCATAATTTTATTTTTCTCCATGGTTTCTCAACCGTTTTCCAGCAATTATATTAATTTTATCGCCTTTCTCCTACCATTTGTTTCATGTTTACTGCAAATTAATAAATAATTTATATAAAAAAACACCCCGTTAAATCGGGGTGTTTTTTAATTATTAACCCCGTTTTTATAGGGTGAATTTGAATTCGTACTTTGCAACCAAGCTATCTAAAATCGGAGGAAAGGCAGCTTCTTTTTTCTGTTCTTTCAGCGCTGTAATAACTTCTGTGCGAACATCATCAAGCGTTTTGCCTGCTTTGTGGTCTTCAATTTTAATAATGTGATAACCGTAAGGGGTTTCTACCAAATCAGAGATCGTGCCAACCGGAAGTGTAAAACTGGCATCTTCAAAAGATTGGACCATTCTGCCTCGCGGGAAATCGGCATATAGGCCGCCGCTTGTGTTTGAACCGGGATCTTCGCTGTATGTTGCAACAAGTGAAACAAAATTTTCACCTTTTTTTGCTCTTTTGGTAACTTCTTCTGCTAAAGTTTTAATGCTGTCAATCTCTTCTTCTGACTTACCCTGAGTTAAAAACAGTATGTGGCGAACCGTTGCGGTTTCTTGTGAATACTGTTCTTTATTGCTGTTAAAATAATCAACAACCGCTTTTTCCGAAACATTTACATCAACTCCCGCAAGGGCAACTTCATCAATGTATTTCATGATAAGCATATTTTTGCGTGTGTCTTCGCGAACAAAATCAAGATCGACTTGTTGTAATTTGAGCTGTTCTACAAATGCATCTTTTCCACCATTAGGGGCAAAAAGATTTTTTTCCATAAAGGCATCAATGGAATCTTTTGAGATTGATAAGCCTTCATTTTTAGCTTCAGCCAATAAGATATCCTGCTGTGCTTTTAGTGTTACAATCTGTGCAATAAACGACTCAATACGAGCGGGGTCAACATTATCAATAATGGTGATATCTCCGCGCATGCCCTGATAAACACTTTCCATGATATCAAAGTTTTTGATCTCAAAAGAAGTGGTGGTCGCCAATACAACCACTGTGTCGGGTTTCATGTAAGAAATTTTTTCGCCCATCGCTTCAAAAAACTCAATTTGGGCCGGGGTAAGATCGGCTTTATCCGAGCACCCGACAAACATCATTGTTGCTAACGCCATAATTAATAGTGTCCTTTTCATTCATATTTCCTTTCTATTGATTCAAATATTCTAATTCTAAGTGATAATCCCATTGATTGAAATACAGGTTACCGCCGCGCCATTCCACTTCGCCTCGTTGAAAATCGACTGTTTCACTTCGCAAAAATTGTTTTGCGGGAAAAAGCTGCATTCCATAATCATCATTCACGATAAGTCTGTATGTGTCCAGACCTCCTAAGAAAAATCCTTGTACTTCGGGGTTTTTAACTTCTTGGCGACCAAAAGATTGATCAACCGGAACCCAGCCAGGGCCTTCAAAATAGATCTCGCACCAATCGTGTAAGTTTTTGTTGCCGGGGTGAAGCATCCAACCGCTCTGCCAGCGAGCAGGAATTCCATTATACCGCGCAAGAACCATAAACAGCAATGTTACCTGTCCGCAGTCACCGTGATTATTTGCAATCACATATTCGGGGATATTTTCTATCGTAGAATATTCGCGAGCACCGGCCCATGGATAGTTTGAGGTAATATGGTTAAATATTTTTTTGACGATCTGATAAGGGTCTTTTTCATCGCCGACGATCTTTTCCGATAAGGCTTTAACAGCGGGCGTAAATAAAAGATGCGGGTTTCGTTCTTTCGTATATGTTTTATATATTTCGCTGTTCTTATCGTAAGATTTAATCTCAGCGTTTTCGAGATCGAACCATTGGGGGCGCGTGGTAGTTGAGAAGGCTATTTCAAATATCGTGGGTTGACCGGCAACTGCTGGTTTCTGCATGTACAGGGTGCGCTGCATCTGGCTGTTGGGCGCCAGGATATAATCTTCCATGTTGGTTGAAAGAAGTTTTACATCCTGTTGTCTCACATTTCCTTCTCGTGGAAACGGCAGCCAGCATCTGATCATTTCACCGGCGGGAACTGCATCTGCATCAACTGTAAGCGTGTAGGTGAATTTTATTTTAAGTGATTTTCCGGTAACGCCCTTGCTGTTTTTCACATCTTCTATGACGCTCGGAAGATTTTGTTCTAAAAAACTTACAAGTTCGTCTTTTTTTTCTCCGTCAATTTTAATCATTTGCGCTTTTGCATCTTTGTCAATGCGGAAAAGATTTCGGGCCGATCTGGCAAAATAACGATCTTCACCATTGATCTTCATTTTTTCCAGGGCTTTACTTTCCCCCCAGGCGCGAAGCTGTTCACTTGTAACTTCCGGATAATATTTTTTTATATCTGGCAGGATATCATCCAGAGATTTATTGAAATCCAGCTCAATGCGATGCATAATATCTTTTTTCTCTTCAAGCGCAATTCGTTCTAGGTCGGGGACATTATCTCCCGCCAGTAAATTATTGATTTGTGTTTTTGCCATTTTGAAATGTCCTTTTTCCATTTTTTCATCAATGGAACTACAGCCGCTCATGATAGCGAGTAACAAAAATATAAGGATAAAGATCCCTGCGCGCTTCATGCTGAACTCCTATTGTTTCTCGATCATTTCTAAATTTGCACGCGGAAGAAGAACTTCTTTTTTTGTTTCATAAAGTTTGACTTTGGCTACGCGGGCAAGTGAGCCGGACTCCAGGCGCTGAAGTGCGTGCGGTAGGTCGGTGACCTCTCCAAGCATCCCAAAATATGGGGCGCGAATAACCCGAACTTCTGTACCGGGTTCCATGCCGAAGAGCTCTGCCGGCGCTGCCGTTAATTTGATGTCGCCATCGAGTGGAATAATTATCTCCGGCCGAATAACGCCGGCGCGAATTTGGGTTGCCCCGTTCATGGAGGCCATTTTCCCTTCATGGGAGCTTAAAAGATCAAATGTTTGTTTAGCCATATGAACTTCGCCAAAACCCTCTGTTATGATCAGGGTTGTTTCAATTTCTTCCTGGCCCGTAATGGCAACACCGATATCATAACCGACTATTTGCTTAATATCGCTGTAGTTAAAACCTCCGACAACTATACCAATAGCGCCAAGCCTCTGTGCTTTCATAAATGCTTTGTAACTTAAAAAAGAACCCCCGACAAGGATCTTACCTTTGCAATTACTTGAGATCATGTCTTCGGTGATCGGTGTTCCGGTGTCTTTGGTAAGTATCAAGATCTCTCCACGGCGTTCGCCACCTATCCCAAAAATACCTTGTATAAATGATGCGGCCGTGCTGATTTCAACACCTTCGTTTTCTATAATTCCGGTAACTGTCCCGTTGATATATGCTTGAACGGAAACCGGTGCCGGTGCTTCGCGAATAATTGCCTGTCCTGTAATATTTGAAACTGCTTCCAGTGTGCCTGACGCCGGCGCAATGGCTTTTGATTTAAATAAGCCAAATATTCCCGGGGTTTCGGCAATAATATCATTTTTTTCAATCGGGTCGCCGGGTTTAACAAGCAATAGCTCCGAGATTTCGGATGCTTCTATATTTAACATATTGGCTAAATTTACCGGAACAACGTTTCCCGGAAGATTTGTTGTTGCAACAACATCTTCGGCCTTAACCTTTGCGCCAACTTCAACTATTACTTTGCCCTTTAGGGGGAGGCGTCTGGTTTTATGGACCACTGTTTGGGGAATAACTTTTAGTCCGGGGGTATATGCGTGTGCCATATTTTCTCCTTTATTATAAATATTAAAGCCGCGGCCTTAATTATTTATCCTCAAATTCATTGACGGTTTTACTCCATTCCTGAAGTTTTGATACACGTTCGACGGGGTTTTCCGGAAGAACAAAAGGACGGCGTCCGCGGGCATCAATAATAATGCCAACAAGGCCTCCATAAATCTTTGTCTTTACAACCTGTCCCGGGCCGCCGCCGACGTCAACACCCCTGGCGGGAATAATCTCTGCTTCCATGGCCACATAAGGTGCTTCAAATAATTCCATTTCACCAAGAGTATAGGCCTTATCGATCATTTTACCGTCCGGTAGTGTTAAACGAATGCGCATGTATTCTTTGCCCGGTTTAATAGCTCCGACCGGAGCAATACAAGTACCAAGGCGAAGAAGGCAGTCTTTGTTAAACACTTCGGTCGCGGCTTTTTCGTGTACACTTGCAAGCACACCTAACTGCGGCATCATAAAAATTGAATCTACCGCTATTTGTGTGACGCCTTCCGGTTGGAAAGAATCTATCATCATGCGTGCTGATTGGTGGCGACGGGGAGCATGGGAAAGCACGCCACCCGAACCGACAAGAATATCCAGATCCATCATATTGACAAGTGTTTCACCTGATGAAGATTGATCAAAAGCATCTGAAATGGTTCGTTCTTTTTGAACGCCTCTTAATCCAACTGCGAATGCTTTATGCTGTATAAAAGATAAGCGTAGTGCCTCACGGGCAATTGCTTGCTCTATTTTTAATTCTTCCAGTGATTGTGGAATCGTCGTGGGCCGGATCATTTTATTCCCAATCCTGTTCCGAAGATCAATTTCATCAATCTCAAAGGGTACCCAACGAAGAATATTGGGAAGGGTTGCAGATGCAAGAACATTAGAAATGGAATATGACATTCCAAGATTGGCGCTAACGGTTCTATTAAATACCGGTTCGCCCTTTTCAAGGTCTTTAAAAACCGAGAACACATCGGTGGTGGCACCTCCAATATCAACACCAAGAACCGTAATACCTTCTTTTTTTGCAATAACTTGCATGATCTCGCCTACGGCACCGGGGGTCGGCATAATTGGCGCATCGCTCATATCCATTAATTTTTTATATCCGGGGGCTTGGGCCATTACGTGTTCCATGAAAAGATCGTGGATTTTATCGCGTGCAGGACCGAGATTTTCCCTTTCAAGTACGGGTCGTATATTTGCAACGATACTTAGGTCTGTTTCTTTCGAAAGATTTTTTCTGATCTCATCGTTTGCTTTTTGGTTTCCCGCATAAATAACAGGAAGCTTATAGTTGATACCAAGTCGTGGTTTGGGATTTGCTGCCTTTAATAGCTCGGACATTTCCACCACGCCTTTGATATTTCCCGAATCAGTACCACCCGAAAGAAGGATCATGTCCGGGCGAAGGTGGCGAATACGTTGGATTTTTTCGTGGGGAAGGCGACCATCGTTTGATGCCAAAACATCCATTACGATCGCTCCCGCACCTAAAGCTGCGCGTTCGGCTGATTCCGCACTCATTGCTTTTACAATACCGGATACGACCATTTGAAGGCCGCCACCGGCGGAGCTGGTTGAGATATAAATATCAACGCCCTTATCGCCTTTTTGGGGTGTAATGATCTTGTCGTTATCTAAAATTTGGCGACCCCGAAGTTCTTCGACTTCCTTTGCCGCATTCAAAACTCCCTTTGTTACATCTTCAAAAGGAGCCTCAACGGTTGTTGGGGCTTCACCTCGAACAACAAGTCTGTATTCATCACCTTGTTTTTCGATGAGAATTGCTTTTGTTGTGGTGCTACCGCAATCCGTTGCAAGAATGGATTTTATTGCTTCCGGTTTCATAAAGGCCTCATTTTCACTTTTATCATGCGCTATTTTTTTTAATTTATTTTTTTGCTGTAATTTCAAACCAAGTGTGTAATCTATGCTTTTTTATTAAAAAAACCACCTTAAACGAAAAATTTTATATACACGTATATCCAATATAGCGGGACAACGACAGCCAGAGAATCAAAGCGATCCAAAAAACCACCGTGAGTTAACAAAATATTGGATGAATCTTTTACGCCGATCTCCCTTTTGATTTTTGATTCAACGAGGTCCCCCATCTGTCCGAATATTCCCGCACAAAGAGCGAGGACCATATAATCAAATACATGAAAGACCGGGATAAAATCAATTAACCAAAAAACGATCATAGCAATACAGGAAAAAATAAAGCCGCCCACTGCGCCTTCAACCGTTTTTTTAGGGCTCACCGATGGGAAAAGCGGGTGCTTGCCAATTAATTTACCTATATAAAAAGCAAAAATGTCTGTGGCATAAACCGCAACGATCATTATGATCACGATATTACGTCCAATATCTATTTGCTGATATGCGCTGATCTCAATATTTCTTAAAAGGATCATTGTACCCAGGCTTAATCCCGGGTAGATCACTGAACCAAGTCCGACGAACGACATTTTTATAAATTCCGAACTTTTATAAAAAAGGAGGCTAAAATTGGTAAAGGCTGCGGCAAATAATAAGATCAGAAAGACAATATCAAAACGTGAAAAATACATGACCAGTAAACACAAGGGTGTTACCACTAGAGTTAACACCATTAAAACACGGGGTGGATAATGAACCATTTTAAGAAGCTCGTATTGTGAAAATACTGCTATAAGGGCAACAATGGCAAGAAACCAACCGCCGCCAAACCAGGCTGCGGCCAAAAAGATCGGCCCCAAGGTAAATCCAATTAATAATCTTTGTTTGTGTGCTTTACTCATATTTATTTCCAGTCCTAAATATACTGAATAACGCTGTCTTTATAAATGTTTTTTATGGGAAATTTTCTTCTTAAGCGATCTCAATAACATTGATGTTGTTCTTGCTAATATCCATCCCGTGTCGACGAAGATCGCTCATGTCTGTTGTTGTAATTAGAACTTGCTTGGCGTCCATGATCTTTTGTACTATCCGCTTGCTGTTGTTAAGGTCCAATTCGGCAAAAAGATCATCCAGTAAATAAATGGGTTCTGCTTTTTGAAGCTTTGTAATAATTTCTCCTTCGGCAAGCTTTAACAGGGTCATCCAAATTTTGTGTTCTCCTTGTGATGCATAATGGATCAAAGGTGTATCGTTTCTCAAAAAGAGATACTTATCATAATTTGGTCCCCATAAAGTTCTTCGTAAAATGATCTCTTTGTCGATATTGTTTTGTGTTTGCTCTCTGTGAATGATCTGAAAATCCGCTTCTGTTTTCGCTGTTAAAGATGGTTTATAAACGATCGTTCCCGTACTGCCATTATCGAATGTGCTTTTATAAAGCTCTTCCAGGTGTTTATTAAACTTCTCACTATATGAGCGGCGGGTGTTAACGATCCGGAACATGATCGGGGATAATTGCTCATCGTAGGCTTCCAACTGGGCCGTATAGCGATATTCTTTTTTTTCGCTCAGTTGTTTGAGGTGGGCGTTACGATTTTTAAGCAGTTTTCTGTAAGTAATTAGATCTTGAAGATATGGTTGAGATATTTGGGAAATAAATCTGTCAAAATATCCGCGTCGCTCTATACTTGGACCTGCCGTAACGCGAAAATCTTCGGGTGACTGAAAAACCAGAGGAAAGCTTCCAATAACATCAGCCATTCGAATCATTGTTTCATCATCAAAAATAAAACGCTTCCCTTTTTTCTTGAGGTAGTTGGCCTGGGCCTTGCTGTATTTGTTGCCTTCCCATAAGCTGGCTGTTTGAAAAAAGTCCGCGTCCTGTTTTATCATATCAACATCTTGCGGTGCCTTAAAAGATTTTGTAAAAGAGGTAAAATAAATGGCTTCAAGCAAAGAAGTTTTACCAACGCCGTTTTTTCCAAGAATTACATTTACGCCCGGTTGGAAATCCACCGTTTTTTCTTCAAAGATGCGGAAGTTTTTAACAGTAAGTTGTTTTATCATTGCGTTAAATATAATATAAAAAGTAATTAGGTCTGCGCTTAATATTTGTTTATTACATTTGGTGGTAAAATATCTTTCTCAAACCAATCTCGTGATCTTTGTGAGATTTTATTTATTGCCGCCTATAGAAAATTTGTATTCCACACCTGCGGACATAATAATAAAAGGGTAGCTAAAGATTGCGGAAAAATGAGATTGTGAGTAACCAAGCTGAAATTTGGCTTTGAATTTCTCGGCACCTACCGCCATAAAAATTGCCGGTTCAAAAAACATTTCAAATATTTTGGGGTCGTCTATTATATTGTCTTCATCATTTTTGTAGATATTTACCAGTCCTTCACGCATTGCCAGCCCAAAATTAATATATTTCCACTTTAGCCCCATATCAACCTGACCATATAATTTAAAGTAATTTGTATTTCTATATGTCCCCGCGTCATCGCTGTGTGTAAAGGTTCTTCCGGCTCCGGTTCCAATATATGCCTCAAATATGGTATTTGTATTAAGTGGTTTATAAAATCCGGCTGCACCCTCGAAATAGTAATTGCCACTTCTTCTGTCGGTATTAACTTCGGTATCATTTAGGTTGGTTAGGTTTGCGTTTATTTGAAGGCCGAGATTTTTAATGGGGGAGTAGGCGCTTTGAATATCCACACCTCCGTTCAGAAGGGATAGTGACAGTTGAATATCTCCTTTTTCTTTCAAAAGCGGCGCGTTTAATCCGTTGGGATAATAAACATATGTTGAGCAGGAATAAAATAGAGATATTATGATCAACAGTATGAAAAGTTTTTTCATATTAGCCCTTTAAGTGATCAATATTTTACATTAAACGGATAGGCATTAAAAGAAATAGAATTTCTTCATCAGCTTGTTGTTCTGTGGGAAAGAACAATCCCGCCATTAAAGCATTCTTAAGATGAATATCAACCTTCTCGCCGTCAATATGGCGGATCATTTCTCGCAGATAATCTGAATTATAACCAATAATAAAGTCTTCGCCTTTATATTCAAGATCTATCTTTTCTTTTGCGGTTGATGCCGTTTCAATATCTTCTGCTTTTATCAAAGCACTGTTGTTTGAAAAATTCAGTGATATCTGGCGCGTGTTTTTACTTGCAAATATTCCCACGCGTTTTACGACTGATAATAATTCATCTATTCCTACAAGTACTTTTTTATCGTTCTCCGCCGGAATAACACTTTCATAATCCGGGAAACGTTCTTCTATTATCCGGGAATAGATCGTCGTGTCTTGTAATTCAAGCATGATATGATTATGCCCGATTCGAAGCGTAACAAAATCAACATCTTTTATACTGTTAACGCAAAGATTAAGGAATTTAGGTGGAACAATAATATCTTTTATGTCTTCTGCACCTTGGAATTCTTTAAGAGTATACTTTACCAAGCGGTGACCATCTGTAGAAACTGCGCGTAATTCATTTTCTTTAAATTGAAACAATACTCCGTTTAGGGCTACTTTCATTTCGTCACGACTAACGGCAAAACCGGTTTTTTCTACAATTCGTTTAAATTTTTCTGCTTGCAGTGTGATAATTTTACTATCGTCAACTATCGGCTCCGTAGGGAATTCCATTGCGGGATGTCCCATAATCTTATATTCCCCACCTACATCTGTTGTTATAATCACTTGTTCGTCTTCAATATAAAAATGTAGAAGTGTATTGGGCAACTCTCCTGTAATCTCTTTAATTATTTTACTTGGTACTGCGATAGCTCCTTCTTCTTCCATTTGAATATCACAAGAAGCCGTCATGGTAATTTCAAGATCAGTGGATCGCATCTTCAGCAAGTTATCTTTTACAGTAAAAAGTATACAAGACAAGATCGGTAAAGTTGATCTTACAGGGGTTACATTGGATACCTTTTGTAAGACATGGAAAAAGTTTTCTTTTGAAACTGTAAATTTCATTTAACACCTCTATCATTTATAAACATTGACATTAATTAATTTAATATCTTTTTCTTTAAAATACATACTAAAATTCTTAATACTGTTAATTTCGTGAATACTTCATCAATCTGCTTTATTATTAGTGATTTGTAAGAGTCTTATAAAGTGGATAAGTGTGTATGTAATGTGGATAAATACACCCAAGACAACAACAATAACTCACACATGTGTATGTTATTGAAATTATCCCAAAATCAGAACTTTATTTCCACATAGTATTTTCCATATAAACCTTCCATCCAGTTTTCCCAAAAAACAGATTGTTTTTTATTTAAAGCCATGTTTTCAAGGATGGGATAGTGGTCCTTTAAACTAATCTTTTCAGCTGGAATATGCTTGTTTAAACGTAGTATATGAAAGCCGTAGGGGGAAATAAAAGGTTCTGATATTTCACCCGCTTTCAAGTCTTTAGACACATCGCCAAACTCGGAAATCTGAAGGGTCTCAAGCGCAAACTCACCAAGATGTCCCCCATTCATGGCAACGTCGGGATCCTCACTGTATTTTCTCGCAAACCCCTCAAAATCACCACTTTTTATTATACTGTCGCGGAGTGTGGATAACATGTTAATAACATATTGATTGTCTGATTCTGTTGTTTGGATAGAAAACAAAATATGTCGCGCGTGGATCAGTTCACCGCGAATTTCAATGGTTTGAATTAAATGATAACCAAATTGAGTTTCAACAGGTTCTGATATTTCGCCCTCATTAAGGGCGAATGCAGCCTTTTCAAATTCTGCTACAAAAGTACCCTTGGGGACGAAACCAAGATCGCCACCATCTTCAGCAGAGCCGGGATCCTGAGAATACTCAAAAGCAGCATCTTCAAAAGTGATAGTTCCCGCGATAATATCTTTTCTTACTTTTTCTATCATATCCAATGTTTTTTGCTTTGATTCCGGAGAGGGTTTTTCTGTAATAAGAATATGATCAATATCTATACGCTCCGGAAGATCCGGCAGGGAATCTTTATTTGAATTATAAAACTCAATAACTTCCGGGCGGGAAATTTTAATTTTTGAAAATTTTTCAGCTTGAAGTTGTTGGGAGATCATTGAACTTTTAACACGCTCATACAACATCTCCCGGATTTTTTTCATGGGAGTATCAAAATACATTTCCAGAACTTCTTCAGAACCGGCCATTTGAATGTATTGTTGTACTTGTTGTTCTACCGTCATCTCAACATTTCGCTCGTTGATCTCAATAGAATCTGCTTCTGCCTGAAGTATAATGATCTTTGAATTTACAAGATCGCGCAAAGCATCATGCTGGATTGCGCTAAAAGCCTGTTGATCTTTATAAATATCAATCCCGCTTTGTTGGGCTATCTCAAAAGCATATTGATTCATTTCTGAATACAGAATAATATTCTCGCCCACAATGGCCGCAATACCATCAACGAGCTGTTGTGCCGGAAGAAAAAGAGCGCCAATAAGCAAGACATTAGCGATCAGAAGTTTTGAAAATTTTGACATTTATATGATCCTTTAGTTCTTTTTGTTTTTTTTGCAGGGCATTCGCACGTGCGGCCACTTGAAGCTTTTGTATGATATCATCACGAACATGTTCCACATGAAGCAATGAATTTTCCGGGTAATATTGGATTATGGAAATAACATAATATTTACCGGCATGAAATATTGGGCCAAGAGGAGATTTTGTGTTATTTGCAAAGATTGCTTTATCCAAAGGTTCAACACAGCCGCCCTTATGAACGAGCTTGAGTTGGGCGGGAACCAGGGGGCGCTCAGAGTTCTTTACTGCCGTTAAAACACCACTAGCTGCTTCTCGGGACAATGTTGAATATATTTCGATAAATGCCGATTGTTGATGTGATATAAATTCCTCATGATGTTTATCGTAATAATCAAGAACCTCATTTTCGACAATCATTATCTTATTAAAAACCTTTTGTTCCTGGAACTCGCGAACTATTAGAGAAGATCGGTATTCTTTAACCTGAGAGCGAAGATGGTCATTCATGCGAACATTTTTTTTGGCCTCAATATACCAAAGTTGCCTGTCGACCCATTGTTCAATAAACATATCCTCGTTTTGCGGGGAGAAAGATTCACCCAGAGCTTCTTTTATGTCAGATGTTCGTAAGCGACGCCACTGTACCCTAGCTACAACGGGGTCATTATGAAAACGTAAAAGATCACACCCCGACACCAAAACAAGCGCCAACAAAGGAAAAACCCAATATTTTATTTTAATAGAGATGAATTCACCCTCATAGAATAAGTGTTTCTAAGCATTGCTTTTTGTTCAGCGCGTTTTTCATTCATATAATGATTGCGATAATCTGTTAACAGGCGATAAGACACTTTATCAAAATCGCGAAAACTTTCTGGAACATATTCCACGCGCTGGATAACAGAATAAAAATCACCGATCTTGTATGGGCCACCGATCTCGCCATCCAACATATTAAAGGCAGCGATACTCATTTCACCGTATTGATTTCTCTTAATTGCAGGGATCAGGCCTTTATTATTCTTGCCGATATTTCTTCGAGAATATTCAGTCGCCAGAGCGCCCATGTCTTCACCTGCTTTTGCGCGCTGTAAAACATCTACCGCAAGAACGGAATCTGCCAGAAGCACCTCTCGAACAAGAACCCTTGCCTCTTGTTTATAAAGTTCGCTTTTATAGGTTTCATAAAAGTCGCGCAATACTGATTGTTCCGGTGCCATTTGTTCAAAGACATATAATTTGTCAAATAGTGCAGAGGCCTTTTGGGCTAAATAAACATTCCGTGTTTTTATAAATTCTTTTGAGGAATCCAAACCAAGGTTATGAGCAGCCTCATAAAGAAGGGCACCTTTTCGGTTTTGTTCAATAAAGCTTTTAAAAGATGCCGTGTCGGTGAAGCGCGGGGGTATCTGAAGGCTAATCATTTTTAAGAATTGATAGATCCAGGCTTTATTAATTGGCATATCCCCAAGATAGCCAACCGTTAGAGTATCTTCAAATATTTCCATAATATCAAACGCAGTAAACTGTTCTGAATAAAAAACATTTTGTGATAAACGGGTAAAACGATCAACAAAATCATTTAACAAGGAATCATTCAATATCAAAGGGTTAGCAACATTGAGCGAATCAAAGACCTCATTATCCCGCGCAAGGAATTTTGATCTCCAGCGAGAATAAGCCATTTCTACCAGATCGTCTTTAACTTTTTCAAAGGGTTCAACCTGTATTTCGCGTTTTTCCAGCAATTTAATAATATGAAAACCGAAGGGGGTTTCAACCGGTTTTGAAATTTGACCGGGTTCCAAAGCATATGCCGCATCTTCAAATTCTTCTACCCAGCGCCCTGTTTTTGACCAACCAAGGTTTCCGCCATTTTCATTTTTACTGCCATCGTCAGAATATTCAGCGACAAGTTCAGAAAAATTGTCATTGTTAATTCTTTTTGATATTTCTTTTGACAGAGAGTCGGCTTCTTCACGGGTTCTATCGTTTAGGGGGCGAGAAGCCGTATTGTACCCAATTAAAATATGACTAATATTTAGTTCGTATTTTGTTTTATTATACAAATCATTCAGGGCTGAGGGTGTTAATATTTTATCTATAACCAGATTCTGATAAGCGCCATTGGCAAGTTCGCGGATTTCCCACACACGGTTTTCCCACATAACTTCGCCGGAATCAAGATCTCCTTGATCTTCGAGATAATAGCGTGCAAGATAATCATAGCAAATAGTCTCGACCTGAAGTTCTTTTTCTTCAAGGGAAAGTGCGGAAAAATTTGCAGGTGTAATATATTTATATAGCTCATCAATGGAAATTTTCTTTCCATTGACCACCGCAATATCTTTATCGGTCATTTTAGTACAAGAAGAGACCAATAGAACAAACACCAAAATCGGTAAAACAAAACGTTTCATAAAGACTCCATTTTTATCAAGAAAAGTTAATACACAAGGACATAAAATAAAATGTTTATTTATGGGCATGAATACACATTAAGAATTAAATGTTCCCGAGTAAAAGGCGGATAAGAAATCTAATCCCACTTTTGCGGAAAGGTGCTTTTGGGAAATTAATTCAATTTTTATGTTTTTTTCATTAAAGAGACTCAGAAGTTTTCCGGCTGAAGTCTGTAAAAGCGAAACCGGTATGTTTTTCTGAAAAGTCAAGATAAGAGACGCATCTTTTTTTAAAAGTGATTCAATATGAAAATCTTTCAGCCAAAGAGATAAGCCGGCTTCATTGAATAAGTTTTGTGCCTCCGGGGGCAATTCGCCAAATCGATCCCGAACAGACCATCTAAGATGTTCAAGGTTGCGCCGGATGTTCTTTTTGTCTTTTAACGAAGAGAGAATCTCGGATATTTTTCGATAAAAAGAAATTCTGATATCTTTATTGTTGATATAGTCGTCGGGCAAATAGGCCGCCTGTTCCAGTCGAATGTCCGGCACCTCTGCAAATACTTCAAGCGTTTCACTTTCACCGGATTTTAACATTTCGACCTCTTCACCGAACAAGCGATTAAAATAAGCATAACCCAGTCGATTAATATGTCCGCTTTGTTCAACGCCAAAAAGAGAACCGGCACCCCGAATTTCAAGGTCGCGCATTGCAATTTGATACCCCGAGCCAAGATCCGTATAATATTCTAAAGTTTGTAGACGTTTCATCGCTGCCGGGTTAATATGTTTTCCACGCGGAACCACCAAATAAGCAAAGGCTTTTTTGTAAGAACGACCAACACGCCCCCGGATCTGATATAGTTGTGACAATCCAAAATTGTGCGCATTCATAACGATCAACGTGTTGGCGTTTGGAATATCAATTCCGGATTCAATAATCGTCGTTGATATCAAAATATCAAAACGGTGATGGTGAAAATCAAGCATGATGTTTTCAAGCTCAACCCCCGGCATTTTACCACTTGCCGTTCGAACTCCGGAAGAAGGGAACATTTCTTCAATTTTTTCCCTGAGGGCGGGTTGCTCCTCAATCACATTGTGAAGAATAAAGACCTGCCCGCCCCGTTCAAGTTCACGTCCGATCGCTGTCCTGATATCGACATCATTCCAATACATGATCTTTGTGGAAATAGGCAGCCGTTCTTTGGGCGGTGTATCAATTTTCGTAATATCGCGCAGACCCACAAGTGAAAGCTGAAGGGTTCTTGGTATCGGAGTGGCCGTCAAGGTCAAAACATCCACATGCCTTTTCATGTTTTGGATTTTTTCTTTATGGTTTACACCAAAACGATGTTCCTCGTCAACAATTAGCAGTCCTAAATCATTAAATAACAAAATGTTAGACAGTATTTTATGGGTGCCGATAATAATATCAATTTGACCATTTTTAATTTCTTCAAGTCGTTCTGTTAAGACTTTTCCGCTCACAAAGCGATTTATATAACTCACTTTAATTCCAAAGGCATCGAGTCTCTCATGAAAGCTTTCATAATGTTGAAAACAAAGCATGGTCGTTGGAACCAATACCGCAGCCTGTTTTCCGGAATAAACACATTTAAATGCAGCACGAATCGCAACTTCGGTTTTCCCAAAACCAACATCGCCACAAACCAAACGATCCATAATTCGAGCTTTTTCCATATCCTTTGTAATATCTTTAATTGCCCGATTTTGATCAGGTGTTTCGTCGTAAGGAAAACTTGCTTCAAGCTGAAGTGTATCGGGCGTGTCGGCAAGAAAGGGAAACCCGGGCAATTTCTTGCGGTCCCGATACAGGGCAAGAAGATCAAAAGCAGCCTTCCTCAAATAGCTTCTGGTTGTAATTTTTGCCTGCTCCCATCGATTGCTTCCAATTTGATCAAGATGAACACGGGCAGGCTTTTCTCCGCTATATTTAAAGATCTTATTCATATACCGAACAGGCACAAAAACACGGTCCTTGTTTTTATATTCAACAACCATGGATTCTTGTTTTATGCCGCGGAATTCAAGTAATTCCACACCTCGATAAATTCCAATACCATAATCAACATGTACGACAGCGTCGCCATATTCGAGGGATTCGAGTGTTTCTATTCGCGTTGAACGTTCGGGGATAAAGCGATTATTTGGGTTAACATAATGTTCTTTGTGATAAATTTCACGACCGGAAAGCAGGACAAGCCCAAGAGGTTTATATTGAAAACCCACCCGTACGTTGATTGGATAATATGAAGCATGAGCACCAAGCTTTTCCCTTAATGATTCGCGGACAAGATCATGTTCGGTAAAAACCGCAATACGCTCATATTCATTTAAAATGTTTTCATAGAACCCCGGAGAGCTGACTTTTTTAGGCGGATCGATATCGGCTATTGAAAAATTTACATCAGCACCCGGTTCGGCCGCTTTAAAATTAACCTGAATAAAAGGAATATCCTTATCATAAGAAACTGTTAATTCTTCATTACCGACCCCGTGAATTTTTATAATCACGGTATTTTTTGGAAGTATATCCTGTATTGTGGAATGAGAAAAAGACGAAAAAGAAGCAGGCCGTATTTGTGCATGCTTACAAGTATCAAAGGTATTTTGATCACCGGGATTAAAACGACGGACCGATTCAACCGTATCTCCAAAAAACTCAATGCGAAACGGATAGGTTTCCCCATAGGGATAAATGTCAACAATACCCCCGCGTAGCGCAAATTCGCCGCAATACTCTGCCATATTGCTGCGCTGATATCCCATTTCAACCAACCTGCCCGATAAAGAGGAATAAGCGAATTCCTCTCCGGCCGAGAAATGCAGCATATGTTTTCTGAGAGTAATTTTATCCGGAATACGCTGATTTAGTATGTTTGGGGATGACAATACAATATCCAGGGCATTTTTATAATAATCATCAAGAAATCGGGAAATATGGTTTTCAAGTGCGGGGTTTTCATGAAGCAATGCCTCGGAGGAGAACAAAGGGATCCAGGCGAGTTTGCTTGGGGCGAAAAACCCCAAGGCATCAGCATAAAAGGCTTCAGCCTCTCGTTCTTTATCAAAAACCACCAGGGGGAAATACCCCTCGATACGAAGCATTTTCAACCAAAAAAGAACAAATGTGGGATTTGCAGTATTTAAGACAAGTGATTTTCGATGTCCAAGAAGAGAAAACCCGGCCATAAAATCCTTGTCGGCACGGAAAAGCTCAACAAGCTCCGAAATCTGCGATGTTTCACGTGAAACATTTTTTTCAGGCGATGACAACATGGCCAATATTACAAAATTCACCTCAAGTGTAAAATGAAAATCGAATAAGAATCTATTTTGCCACTTCTTTATATGTTCCACGTGAAACATCAAATTTTTGGTATTTGGTATTTCCAAAGCAAATTCCTATATTTTTCAACAATTACAATTTGGAGACCGGGTTCATGCTTATTTCATTTTCAAAATATCAAGGTGCCGGAAATGACTTTATTCTTATCAAGGATCTGGAAAATTCTTTTCCCGACAAAGATCATAAATTCATAGGCGACCTTTGTGACAGGCGTTTTGGAATCGGGGCCGACGGGCTTATGTTATTACGCAGTTCTCCGGACAAAGATTTTACGATGCTTTATTTTAATGCCAACGGGCATGAGGGCACCATGTGCGGAAATGGCGGAAGATGTCTGGTTGCTTTTGCTCGCGATTGCGGTTTCATACAGAAGGACAAGGGAATAATATTTGATGCCGTTGACGGCGAGCACAGCGCAGCAATTATTCGACCCGGAGTCGTATCGCTTAAAATGAAAGACGTAAGTGAAATCAAAAAAATGGGCAGAGGATATCATATTAACACCGGATCAATTCACCATGTGGAATATGTGGATAAGCTTGTGGATATGGACGTATGCCGTAGGGGGAGGGCGATAAGAGAACATAAAATGTATGCCCCGGACGGATGTAACGTCAATTTCATCAAGGGGGATAAAGAAGAAAACATTATAGCTATTAGAACTTATGAGCGAGGCGTGGAAGATGAAACACTTGCCTGCGGAACGGGGTCTGTTGCTGCGGCAATTGTCCACCACGCGAACGGCAAAAAATATGACAAATATTTGATCAGGGCACGGGGCGGAGTTCTAAGTGTGAATTTGAAATATGACAAGCAGATCTATCATGACATATACCTTGAGGGTCCTGCTACATTTGTTTATAAGGGAGAGTGGCAAAGATGAGTGATTTTAATATAATTGAGTATTACAACAAGTATAAATACGGTGACGATATTCTTCGCAAACTGATGCGTTTTCGAATAAAGCGCATACTTCTTATTTCAACCGTTTATGATGCTTTTGTGTTTGAGCGGGATGCCTTGCTTGGAGACCAGGTCTTTGGTGAATATATGGAATTAAACCTTTCTTCACCGCCTGAGATCGAAGCGGTTCCAACCGGAGAAGAGGCCATAAAGCAAATAAAAACAAACAATTATGACCTTGTT
>JAIPIT010000054.1 GCA_021734505.1 Fidelibacterota bacterium
ATGTGATCAGGTCGGTTGAAGGAACAATTATTTTTGTGACACCAGCTTCAAATGCCCGATCGATATAGGGTTGAACATCCTCGTAAAAAGGATCTAAATTTAAATGTGCATGCGTATCAATGAACATGAACCCTCCGGTTCAATTACATATTTTCCAATAACTGCATGTCAAAACGAGGAAATAAGGCTTTCATTTCACCCAGCTCGGTACCGGGTTTCAAACCGTCCCATTCCATCAGCGTACCCGGCGAATCGCCATTGTTCAGCATCGAAAAGAATTCCGTCATTTTTTCGGGAAGCAGCGGATAAAGCAATGAAGCTGCAAAACGCAGACTGGCCAAAGCGGAATACAGTACCGTCTTTGTAGCTTCAAGATCTGTTTTCGCAAGTTTCCAGGGCTCTGTTTTTTCGAGATAGCGATTAATAAAAGAAACATAGCCCATTATAGAGCTAGCAATTCCATTTAAATTTAATGAATCTAAAGAAACTATAACCCCTCCATAGCAGACTTTAGATGCTTTTATCATAGCTTGATCTTTCTCCTCAAAACTACTAGGCTTAGGAATATATCCATCGAAATATTTAAAGATTAGTTTAAAAATGCGGTTTACCAAGTTCCCGAAATCATTGGCAAGATCCGTGTTATAGGTTTGATAAAAACGTTCCTTGGAAAAATCCGAGTCGCTGAATAAGGGGCCTTCTTTTGCCATATAATATCGATAAACATCCTTCCCCACATTATCGCAATGCATTTGGATGGTTTCCAGATCAATAAAGTTCCCCAAAGATTTGCTCATTTTCTGACCTTCAGAAGTCCACCAGCCATGCGCGAATACTGTTTTGGGAAGCGGAATGCCCGTCGCCATCAACATAGTCGGCCAATAAACGCAATGTGTCGTTAAAATATCTTTACCGATAAGATGCACAGCCGGCCAAATCTTTTGAAAACGATCGTCATCCTGCAAATAACCGGGTGCCGTAACATAATTCAATAAAGCGTCAAACCAGACATAGGTAACATAATCTTTATCAAATGGAAGTTCGATTCCCCAGGACAAGCGTTCTTTGGG
This sequence comes from Fidelibacterota bacterium, assembly GCA_021734505.1. Taxonomy (GTDB): domain Bacteria; phylum Fidelibacterota; class Fidelibacteria; order Fidelibacterales; family Fidelibacteraceae; genus M50B103. The sequence goes on from JAIPIT010000054.1 coordinate 1,071, forward strand.
ACGGGAGATACAGAGGTCTTTTAGGGGTTGCTTAAGAAAACCGAGGATCTCGTTCTTGCGATTTTCGGGTTGAATGAATTTCGGATTGTCATGGATATAATTGATAAGACGTTCCTGATAAGCACTCATTTTGAAATAGTAATTCGTTTCGCTGATGCGTCTCACATCACGATACTTTCCTTCTTCGTAATCTTTTTCAGTGATAAACAGTTCGTCGGCCACACTGTACCACCCTTCGTGCTTATCCTTGTAGATCTCGCCTTTATCGAAAAGATCCTGCAAAACATGTTGAACAACTTTAACGTGACGATCTTCTGTCGTGCGAATAAAATCATCGTTTGAAAGATTAAAATATGACCATAATTCACGAAAGCGTTCGGCATAAATATCGCAGTGTTCCTGGGGGGAAATACCATTTTTTTCCGCCGCTTGCTGCACTTTTTGTCCGTGTTCATCGGTCCCGGTCAGAAAAAAGACGTCATCGTCTTTCATACGATGATACATGGCAATAATATCAGCGATCAATGTCGTATAGGCTGAACCGATATGTGGACGGTCGTTAACGTAATAAAGCGGGGTCGTTATATAAAATGAATTGGACATTAATCTTCCTATTTGATCTCTTTTTTATTAAATAAATCTATTATGCGACCACTGATCTCTTCAAAAGTACCTAGTCCATCGATCTGTTGAAGTAGCGCTTTTTCTTCGAAGAAAGAGATCAGCGGTTGGGTGTTCTTCTTGTAAACATCCATCCGGTTCAAAATGGTTTCGCGCTTGTCATCATCACGCTGATAAAGTTCGCCACCACATTGTCTACACACGGCACCTTCCGGCTTTCCGTCGGGATAACCAACCGTTGAGGAACAATCTTTACAGGTCCAGCGGGAAGAAAGACGACGGACCAACTCTTCTTCGGGAACATCGATCAAAAGAGCCATGCTCAATGTAACTCCTTGTTTATCAAGCATTTCCAAAAGGGCTTTGGCTTGGGGTACGGTGCGAGGAAAACCGTCAAGGATATAGCCCTGTTTCTTTGCTTCAAAATCAGCCGTAATTTTATCAAGAATACCTATCATGACCGAATCGGGTACCAACTCGCCTTTATCCATAAAAGATTTTGCTTGTTTACCAAGCTCAGAATCATTGCGAATTTCTCCACGAAGGAGATCTCCGGTTGATAGCTTTACCGCCTTATATTTTTCTTTTAGAACATCTGCCTGAGTACCTTTTCCGGAACCGGGACCACCCAATAAAACCAATCTTATCATAATATCCTCTTTTTTTTGATCATGTTCGTTTCGTTTGTAATTTAACATCTAAGAGGCATATATAAAACAGGTAAATGCAGGGTTTACAATTGAAAGTTTTCACATTGAGTCAATTGAATAAAATTTAATTGACTCAATCAAATAAAGATGCATTGAGTCAATTGAATGAAATTTTATTGACTCAACGCATAACTAACGTAATTAAATTTCATTTTTACTCAATAGATTATTATATTCCCTAGAATTAACGGAATAATAAATGAAATTTCGAACTCCCTACATCATGGTACTGCTGACATTTATAAATGTCGCATTTATTCAAGCCCTGCCCGATACGCTATCTGTGATCGGTGTGGGTGACCTGATGCTGGGAACTTCTTTTCCCGATAGTTCAACACTTTCACCCCATCCTGAAAATTTGTTAGTAAATGTTGAAGATATTATTCGCTCAGCGGATCTATCCATTGCCAATTTTGAAGCTTGTATGATCGATATCGGTGGCGAACCAAAAGAATGCTGGGGCAAGACGGAGCGCTGTTTCATTTTTCGCATGCCTGAATCATATGTTCACTTAATTTTAGATGCGGGTTTTGATGCAATTGGACTGGCAAACAATCATGTGCGTGATATGGGATATCAGGCTTACCGCAGAAGTATGGAAGTTTGTGATGAAGCCGGTTTATATCATGCCGGTATTTATGATGCTCCTTCAACTATCATTGAACGAAATGAAATTCGCTTTGGTTTTGCAGCCTTTTCACCGCATTGGGCAACCTCGCGCATGCAAGACGATGACAATGTACGGGAAGTTATTGCTGCACTTGAGAAAACCTGCGATATTGTTGTAGTCATGTTCCATGCTGGCGGTGAAGGTGAGGAATATAATCATACACCGAGAGAAAATGAGATTTATAAAGGTGAAATTCGCGGAGATGTTTATCATTTTGCGCATACAGCCATAGATGCCGGTGCCGATATTGTATTTGGTTCGGGACCTCATGTTACCAGGGCGGTGGAACTTTACAAAGACAGATTTATTGCATACAGTCTTGGTAATTTTTGTACCTATCGTCGTTTTAATTTGGACGGTTCCAGGGCTTATGCACCCATTATGAAGGTATCTACAAATAAAAATGGAGAATTTCTCTATGCGGATGCAATAGCGATACATCAACCTTATCCGGGTTATCCTGTATTGGATCCGACAAATAGAGCAATAAAAGAATTACAAATATTGACAAGACAAGATTTTCCTGAAATGGATACAATTTTAAATATTGACAATTCGGGTTATATCACTAAACGATAAAAGGGAGTTTATGGAAGGCGTACTCATTAAAGATCAATTCGGATTACTTGCCATATTGATGATCATTCCGGCAGTTATTTATGCGATCAACCATCACACAAAATGGGGAAATAAATTCTTCGGGATCGTTCCGCCATTGGTTTTTGCATATTTTATTCCTACCATTTTAACCTCATTGGGTATTATTCCCGATAGCAGTCCTATTTACACCCAAATCAAGAGATTCGTCCTCCCGGCTTCCCTGCTTTTACTTACACTGGCCATTGATATTAAAGGGATATTAAAACTCGGAAGCAAAGCATTGATCATGTTTTTGACCGGAACTTTAGGTATTGTGATCGGTGGCCCCATTTCCCTTTTAATATTCAAGAATGCCCTCCCTCCAGATATTTGGAAAGGTATGGCCGCACTGGCAGGTTCCTGGATCGGCGGCGGCGCAAACTTCATTGCCATTGGTCAATCTGTCGGAACAACGGAAACCATGCTGGGAATTATGGTCATTGTTGATGTTCTGGCAGCAAATATCCTGACCGGTCTTTTATTCTTCCTTGCCGGTCGATCAGATAAAATTGATAAAAAAATGGGGGCTGATAATTCAGCTATCATCGAACTGCAAAATAAAGTTATCTCTTTTCAAAAGAAAACCACCCGTATTACGACTGTGACAGATTATTTTATCATGCTTGCTCTTGCTTTCGGGTGCTCATACATCGCCTATCTTCTTGGTAATGCCCTTCCCAATATCGGCGATATCATTTCACATTCCACCTGGAAAGTGATCATCATTACAACGATGGGCGTTGGATTATCTTTTACACCCATTAAAAATTATGAAGGTGCCGGGGCATCAAAATTGGGTACGGTGATGCTATATCTCTTGATCGGAGTGATCGGTGCTTCAGCAAACCTGAAAGCAGTTATGGAATACCCGGCACTATTCGGTATGGGACTCACTTGGCTTGCGATACATTTACTGATCCTCTTTGTTGTCATGAAGCTGATCAAGGCACCTTTGTTCTTTATGGCAGTCGGTTCACAAGCCAATGTCGGTGGTGCAGCATCCGCACCGATCGTTGCTTCCGCTTTTCATCCGGCTCTCGCTTCAGTTGGGGTTATGTTGGGAATCGCAGGTTACGTCCTCGGCACTTATGCAGCGTTGCTTTGCGCAAAACTGCTCTTACTGGTATCTTGATAATAATGAAAGGAATGCCTATATTCCCGAGTTGGAAACAATAAATGAGTTTAAAAAAATATACCTTTATGTTTGGGAAATTCATGACGGATCTTCGCCGTCCCAAGCAAGCTTTTCAACTAAGTAAAGAACTGCATAATCAAACATTGGGTGAATATTATTTCCTTTTCGAAGAAGATCGCATCGCAGCGGGCGCAGACCAAAAGCTTATCAGTAAATTCGATGATAACGGGATCCCGATCAATAAAACCTATATTGATGTTCAGGATAAGGAATATGTCTACTTCCCTATCTCGATCGGTCAAATGGGACTTTCAGTTTTTCACACATATTTGAATACGAAAAGTAATGAAGATAAAGCGCGTTTCTTAAAATTTTCCGACTGGTTCATGGAACACGGTGAGAAGGACAAGAAATTGGGTTTACGCTGGATGACCGATGTTTCTCTTCCCGCTTATAAGAATCCAGGTCCATGGCAATCCGCTTTTTCTCAGGCACGGGGAATATCCATTCTACTCCGTGCTTACCAATTAACTGAAAAACAAGCTTATGCCGATTTTGCAAAAGAGGCATTAAAACCTTTTCTTCTTCCTGTCGATAAAGGCGGCGTGACATCTTTTACAGATCATGGTCCCTTCTACGAAGAATATACAGCTGAAGTACCAACGCTGGTTTTAAATGGCATGATCTTTGCTCTGTGCGGTGTTTATGACTTTATTCGTGTTTTCCCGGAAAACAAAGATGCAAAAAAGATCTTTGATGAAGGAATTAAAACCCTTGAAGCCATCCTGCCGGAATTTGATATGGGCTATTGGTCTCGCTACAATTTATGCAAAGCCGAATGGTATCCCGAGATCGATCCGGCAACCATTGGTTATCAGCGTTTGCATGCTACTCAACTCGAACTGTTATACAAGATAACCGGAAAAAAAATATTTGATACTTATGTAAAACGTTTCAGAAAACAAGATACGTTTGTGAATGCATTACACATGTACAAAGTAAAATACCGCGCCCTTAAACAGATCGGAAGATTATAATGGCAGCTTCCTGTTTATTGATCCACAAAACGGGTACCGATAGAAGTGCTTTTAATAAAATCTGTGGTTCTGCTAAAGAACTGCTAAACGAGAAACTTGGAATATATTTTAAAGAAATTGAATATATTTCACCCGATGAGAACAGCTTTCTAATACTATTCAAAAAAGACGATATATCTAAGTACTTATCAACTGAAAAAGGCTGGATACATTACGAGGGAACGGTATTTGCCCTTAATGAAACTAAAGTGCACACAATTGAAAGTCTGTGGAAACTTTACCAAAGCAGTCCTGATTTAAAGCATTTCGCGAATTCATTGGATGGTCATTTCGTCATTAAGATATATGATGCCGATAAGAATTCCTATTTTGTGATCAATGATTTTATTAAAAACAAAACTCAATATTTTACGGAAAGTGAAGAATGTTATTTATATAGTTCGTTTTCATATCTAAGTGCAATGATCAAAGAGCCCAAAGCGGATCTTAATGCAATCAATGAATTTATGTGGCGATACTACATATTAACGGAGCGAAGCTTGCTTCAAGAAACAGAGCGTATGATGCCGGCTTCAATTCATCATATTCACGATAATAAACTAAATTCTGAGATTTACTGGACATGGCCTGATCATTATTCAAATACTTCATTTCAACAGCAAGTAGAGTCAGCAAAAGAGAATATGAGGGAAACGGCACGCTTGCTGGGCGAGAACTTTAGTCCACATTTGGATTTCACACAGGGTCAAGACAGTAGACAGAATATTGCAGCTCTTTTGGATCAAAAACAGCTCTTTTCCACATCGATTTTTGGGAAAGAAGAATTTGATGAAGTTCGCCAAAGCACAGAAATGGCAAAACGTTTCGGCATTGATCACCATAATATCACTCTTGAAGAAGATTTTACACTGAATCCGCTTAAATACTTTGATCAAGCAATATTATTGGGATCTGGTGAAGAACCCGGACATCAACTGGGTCGTATTCTATATATGCGAGAAAAACAGGGGGTATATGGAAACGCGTTATGCAATGGCATGGATGGTCACTTTTACAAGAATGGCCTATGGGATGAAATGTACACGTTTAATTTCTATCGTGAACCCAAATCTTTTCCGGTAGATATGTTTTTAAATCTTAGAATGATGAGCTCGGATTATGATGCTACTGTTTTCACCGATGATATCCAAAAAATAAAAAACAATTCAAAAAGTTATTTTCATAACATGATCTCTGGTTCCTTAAAAGGCTTGGAAAATGCTCCGATCTCTATTCAAGCAGACCGTTTTGATCTAACTCATTGGCTGAATTTTGGTTTAGTTGCAAATTCTGCGTCAAATACGATCGTTAATGCTTTCTCCCCTTTACTTTTCCGGCGCAATCTTGAACCGGCGTTACAAGTCCCGGTTAAATGGAAATTCAACCTTTCGAAATTCCAACGGGCTCTTGTTCATGGGCTTCACCCTAAATTAGCGGCAGAAAAGACAGATTTTGGTGGTGTGACCATGACACCAAAAAATATTTTTACCTATATTCCTTTCTTATTACGCTACGGTTGGCATCAATCCGGACGACTCAGAAATAAGATCCTGCGCAAAATTGGATTTCATCCAAGGACTCATCTTCAAGATGCTTGGGATTATACGCCCATCTATAAAAGGCTTTACGAGCAAATGCGTGATAATGGATATCTTGATCAAAGTATTGAAAAACATATAAATAAACAACGATGGGATGCACTGTGCAGTAAACCGGATCAAATTCATAATACACCCCTCAGTGATTATGAATTTATTTTTAAGATCGTTAGCCTAAATACTTTCTACCGGCAAGCTCGCACAATCTATAATAAAATTAACAATCCATAATTTGTTCTTTTGTATTTTGCGTTAGAAATACTTATACTTGAAAAGTTAAACATAAACATGATCTTTTTACAGGAGGGTATCATGAAAAAAGGTTTAAGCATTTTTTTAGGCATACTTATTGTAATTATTCTTATTGCAGTAATTGGTATCTTAAGTTTCAATAAACAGTACAAAGAACTTCTTCAAGATGTTGATAAGGAATATGCATCAATTGAAAATATTGATTTGACGGAAATTCAAGATGGTGAATACAATTTTCGGTTTGGAAAAATACCGGTTTTTGTTGATCTGAAAGTAAAAGTCTCAGATCATGCTATCACATCTATCACCATGAATGAACAATCTTCGGGTCCCGGATATGAGGCATTGGAGACCATCGACCGTATCCTTATAAAGCAACAAGCTAAAGTGGATGTCGTCAGTGGCGCCACGACCAGTTCGAAGGTTATCATGATCGCAACTTATAATGCTTTGGTGAATAGTCAGCAGTAAACAAAAAATAGTGAACGGTGAACGGTTCGTGAATTGTAAATCTTAAGTAGACATAAATAAAAGAGGCGAATATAATTCGCCTCTACTTTTATCTTTTAACTTTTTCTTTGATCTTTCTAGTTTAATTCCACCACTTCCTCATATACCGGGATGTGTGTAATCCAGCCGAATTTTTCATCTATGAGTTTTTTCAGGTTAATGCTTGATTCGGGTTCACCATGAACAATAAAAGTTCTTCTTGGTGCTTTTTCAAATTTACCCAACCAATTCAATATTTCATTATAATCAGCATGAGCCGAGAAATCGGAAATTGTTTCAATTGCTGCGGCAGATCTTACTTGTTCGCCATGGATCTTGATCTTTTCATTTCCGCTCTGAAGTGCCCTACCACGTGTTCCTTCGGCTTGATAACCCACAAAAACTATAGTATTCTTCGGACTGGGTAAGCGACGCATCAAATGATGCAGAATACGCCCCCCCGTCATCATTCCGCTGGCAGAGATAATAATGCATGGTTGATCGGAAGCATTGATACGTTTTGAGGCATCAACACTTTCGGTGAATTCAGTCCGTCGGGTCAGGAGTACGTCTATCCCCTGTTCTTTTAAAGCTTTTGCTTCTTTGTCGTAAATATCGGTATGCTTTGAATAAAGTTTCGTTGCTTTAATGGCCATAGGACTATCAACATAAACAGGTAAAACGGGGATTTTACCGGCATTCTCCAATTCCCGCAAGGTATAAAGCAGCTCTTGGGTACGCCCAACAGCAAATGAGGGGATCACTACAACACCTTTTCTATTTATCGTATCATTAATGATTCGACTTAATTCTTCTTTGGGGTCACCTTGTTCGTGCAGACGATTGCCATACGTCGATTCTACGAGGAGATAATCGGCATTAATCACTGTTGATGGATCTTTGAGTATTGGGCGCTTAGAACGGCCCAGATCGCCCGAAAACACGATCTTTCTTTCTTCCCCACTCTCCTCCTGCCAACGACCGATCACAAAAGCCGAGCCAAGAATGTGGCCCGCGTCCTGAAATGTCATTATAAGTTCAGAGGTTGGGCGAAATGGGGTGTCATATGGAATGCCTTTTAAAAGTGCTATTGCCTTTTTTGCATCTTCTGTTGAATACAAAGGCATGGCGGGACTATGCTTTGATATTCCCTTTTTGTTCGCGTACTTTGCGTCTTCTTCCTGAAGATGTGCAGAGTCAAGAAGCATGATCTCAAGAAGATCGCGTGTTGGTTCTGTACAGAAAACCGGTTTGTTATAGCCTTGTTTTATCATTCGAGGTAAATAACCGGTATGATCAATATGGGCATGCGTCAGTACTATAGCATCAAGATCATTAACATTAACCTTCAGCGGAGACCAATTTCGCAAACGCAGTTCCTTCAATCCTTGAAAAAGCCCGCAATCAACCATGATATTGGAATTCTTATGGGTTAATACATATTTCGAACCGGTTACTGTTCCGGTCGCACCAAGAAAACGAAGTGAAGCCATCTTATTTTCCTCATTGATTTATGGGTTTAAAATAATCTAGCAAAGCGGTTTTGATCTCTGATACGAAAAGCTCTCTACCGCGAATATTCAAATTAATGCCATTTATAAAATAGCGATTGATTTTTAATCCTGTATTGCTCATTTCATTTGTACGTTCTAGCAGATCAATATGTTCAATATTTTCTGAAAGAGCATTTTGTTTGATCAATTCATGGAATTGTGGATCCATACGAATTCTAAGTGCATCCAGGGTCAGGGCTTTAGTATAATATTCTAAAGCTTTGTCGGTATTTTCTGCATGCTCTGATATCATTGCTTTACAATAGTAATATATTGCTGTTTCGGGTTCCCACGCTTCGAGATCATTTATCCAACGTTCAATGGTAAAACGATCGGCATTATCTACTAATACGGCGCATTCTTTCGCAAAACTCTCATCTTGCAATTCTTTATCGTCAAATAATGAACGATAAGGCTGTGTTTTGATATTTACAGGCATGGATACATAAAAAACAGGGAATTCGGCTTTTTTTGTGATCTTCTTCAAATTGCGTTCAAAATAGGATTTTGTTTCCATATATGTATCTGATTCGTAAGCCACTATCCATTCGTCGGGATCACGAGGTGGAAATACTTTCTGAGGTTCTTTTTTCAAATAGATAAAACGATCTAAAATCTGAATAAAACGATGATTTTTCATTGTAATAAAAATATTCAGCCCCCAGTAATTATCAATATCCTGCATCCAGGCACTCTTTTGGGGAATTCCATAAAATTCATTTCCCCCTGTCACGATCACACATGCATCGGCATCATATCTTTTTATACTGCTAACGAGTCGCTTCATGGCAAAACTATTGGTATAGGGTACTACTAATTGAATAATATCATAATGAACAGAGTCTTCATCAGTAAAATCCGGTATGATCTGCTTTATATTTATGTCAGGAAATGCCGTACAAAGGGTTTGATCTCCAATTAAAAAGATCCGGTAAGTATTATTCTTTTTATCAAAAGGTATTTCCTGTGGTAAAATAACCACATCCGGAAATTGCTTCGGTGAGATAAAGCGGCGATAGTAAATTGGATTTAATTCATAGTATTGGCCGTTTTTAGATTCATTAAAAATCAAATATGATTCACCTACGCCGATAAAACGTAATGCCAATTCAAGAAGGATCACGATCAAGATCGGTGAAAATCGAAAAAACACATTATAGGCTAGTCGTCTGAATGATACTTTCATTTTACATCGGATAAATTGTTGAACTTGAATTTGCCCCCAAGACAATGATTAAAAAGAATAGAAAAAGAACAAACAGCGATACCAAAATATAATGGTGCCGGTCAAAAACAAAATCAACCATAGTTTTCAATAATGATCTGAATTCATTCACAATAATTCCTTATCTTTTCTTTAATATACATAAATGTACTGTCAGACTGCAATCATTCATCACGCTTTTTAAAGAATAAAGGCAAAATAAACAGGTTCGAAATATTAATGATAACATGTGTCATAGCTACAAAATAGAGACTTCTTCCATGAGCGATAAAATAGCAGAGGAAAACACTTATTATAAAGATCCACAGCGTTGACCAAAAGCCTTGGACACCTGCATGAAGAAGTGAAAACACCGCAGATAACAGTAATGCGGCCCAAATCCAATGTGACCATAATGGAATAATTGCCATATAAATAAATCCCCGGAACATGATCTCTTCTATTATTGAACCGCTAAGAGAAATTGACAGTGCCCATCGTTTTTGTACCCGGGTAACAGGTAACATGTTATCTGTGCGATGCAGCCATTGACGAACATTCTTTTTTCCAATTACAGCAACAAGGGTATCCAGAACTGATAGAAATAAGGCCAATCCAAAACCTGCTAAAGCACCCCAAACAAGATCCATCGGAATGTTATCACTGTGAAATAAGTTCTGCAAATTCTGCATCCAGCTTACAAGTCCGGGATGAACAGAAGCGGAACGAGCAATAATAATGGAAACGACCACATAAACAAAAAATAGTATAATCAGCATAACAGCCTGCTGGATCATCCCAAGAACATTCCATAACTGTTCCGGAGTAATTTCTATTCTGTTTTCATGTTGGGGTTCATTATCCAAAGTATTCTATCCCTTTTCCGGGTTTTGAGACCCAATTATTGTTTTTAATAAAATATCGCCAGGGGAGTTCTTTTCCCTGATTGATCCCTATGCGCGTTGATTTACCTATCAAATTCCCGGGCACTTCACTTCCTGCTTCTATAAATATTTTATTATGACAGAGATCAATGCCGTTATCTGAACGATCTATTCCAAATGCCTGACATAATTTAGCCGGACCATTCGTCACATTTAAAATCTTGTTTTTATCTGTTGTGCTCGCACCATAACGGTGAACAAGCATTTCATCGATTCCTTCAATAGGCTCTACAGCACGGATCAATACCGCATTGCCCTGTCCCACTTCACCCGCCACCACATTACAGCAATAATGCAACCCATATGTAAAATAGACATACAGATGTCCCGGAGCACCAAACATCACCTCATTGCGTGGTGAAATTCCATTGAATGAATGTGCGGAGGGATCACCCTCTTGTGCATAAGCCTCTACTTCCACTACACGTCCTGACAATCTTTTCCCATTATCAAAAATCCGCACAAAAAAAGAGCCCAGCAAATGAATTGCTAAAAAATGTAGGTCTTGTTTATAAAATGAGCGGGGTAAAGGAGCGTACATCTTTATTTCTTCAGGTGATCATGCAAAAACTGCAATGCCTCGAGATAGCTTTCTTCTTTTTTACCATAGAATTGTTCTAAACAAACGTCTTTTGTTACTGAAATGCGGCGAAATTCTTCACGTTCATAAATATTTGAGAGATGCACTTCTACTACAGGTATTGATATAAGCTCGATCGCATCCCGTATGGCATAGCTATAATGCGTAAAAGCAGCCGGATTAATGATAATCCCATCTGAGATCTTACGTTGACGATGTAACATCTTAATGATCTTTTCTTCCGAATTAAATTGATAGATACTAATGTCCAGTCCCAATTCTTCAGCATTGCTGCGTATTTTTTTATTCAGCTTATCAAGCGTCAAAGTACCATATTGTGTTTTGTCGCGATGGCCCAGCATATTCAGATTAGGACCATGGATAACGCAAATCTTTATATTTTTTATTTTTTCATCTCTCATGAATCGGCTCCAATTGTAAAACGTTTTATTAACCACTCTAGCGTTTCTCTGACC
>JAIPIT010000055.1 GCA_021734505.1 Fidelibacterota bacterium
ACCTTTTTCATTTTAAACTCCTTCTGTTTAATATATTTCCATCACTTTAATAAAGTGATCTTTCTTTTTATTTGAATTTCATCATAACTTAATGAACAAATGTAAATTCCACTTGCGAGGTCATTTCCTGAAAGGCAGTAGTGATGATCTCCTGCCCTTTGACGTTGATCGATAAGATCCATGATCTTATCACCCTTAATATCAAAGAGTTGCATTTTTACATCAGTATCATTTTTCAGTTCATAGTTTATCGTGGTTTGTGGATTGAAGGGATTGGGATAAATCGATAATAAATCAAAATTCATTGGATATTCAGATAAAATCTCGGTCGGTTCCAAAAGGGATATGGGAGTTTCCGCGGTCAATTTGATTGCATCGGCAACAACATAGTTACCGGTTGATGCCAAATTGCTGACAATGACCGCTTGCTCAGGATCGGAAGTAAATGTATAGGTACCCAATTTATTCCACTGTGCATGATCTTCACGCTGATTGACCCGGACCGTATCCCGTCCATCCTGATGAATGATCACAAAAGGGGTTTCCGAACTACGATTGGGATCCGCTACCCACCAACCGTAAACATCACATGAGGTTGTTTGTGTCAATGCGGTATAATAACGAAGTATTGAACTGCCGTCCCCGCAACCGCTGAGCAAGGCCTTTGTATCACCCCAATACCCCGCATTTGCCGAAGGGAACCAGCTTCCCATGCGACTTGCCCACGAATCTTCCGAATCAATGATCATGCTATAGCCGCTTTCTTGGGGTATTTGGCAACTGTCGCGATAAGTTATTGCAAATATAGCCGGAACCAGGCGCTCTTCAGATGGACGATTGATGTATGTGCCGGGTACGGCCATTTGGGTCGATCCGCCACCATCCAGATTGATGGCGGCAACGCATCCCAGTTCCAAAAAGAGTGTGGCCATATCGCTTAGGCTTAATCCTTCACTGTGGGCTTGTCGACCATCAGCTACCAAAATGATGATATGATCATTTCTTGTATATCCGATCGCAGTACGCGGGTCACGATTATCGAGACCGACCCCGCTTCCCCACATTACTTCTTCATTATAGGTGATATTTATTGTGCTATCCTTAACAAGAATAGGTCCCCCGCCAATTGCAATAAGAAGGCTGTCCATCAATGTGCCTTCGGCACGGACCGGTGCGGGTTCGGGTTGGGGATCGTTATATGTATAGTCCAGCGGCGCATCAAAGCGATAAACATCCGTGAGTGCCTGACCAAAATGATACACCCAATTTACATTGGGTTTAAAATCGTTGCTCAAAGAGAACATGCTGCGAATAACGGGATAAGCATTGCTGTTCCGTGTGACGGATGGGACATTTACAGCTTTAATTTCTCCCGGATATATTACTGTTGAATATGGAATACCTCCACCAAAATACCCACCGTTCACGGCAGCGATGCAATGTGCATCAGAAGCAAAGTTTTGAACGGATCTTGATGTGGATGAAAGATATGGTCTGACTGCTAAATTGGTATCATTAAGATCCACTTCCAGATAAAAGCATTCGAGTATCGGGGTTGAACGATTTCCTTTTATCAAACGAATACCATCAGGAAAGCTGTATTGAGTTGTTATATCTGTCCATGCAATTTCTTCCGCTCCCAAAAAGAACGTAGCTAAAAGTATCATGATGAAAACATATAATCGCATCTCTTATTTCCTAATAAATGGTTTATAAAGAATATCAAGTGCAAGGGAAACGGCACCCTTTAATGCAGCTTCGGAATTTAACTGACCATAAACGATCTTCGTTGATCTCTGCAAAGGCGCTACGGCGATGTATTCATGGATCTCTTCCTGAAGTTTTTGCAGAAAATACTGAGAATAATTGAATCCTGATCCTGATAGCACTAGCATTGAACTGTTCAGCATGATGATCAGGTTTGAGCACAGAACGGCCAGTATGATGGACATGTCATCAATGACCTTTTGAGCGACCGTATCACCCAGATCTGCTTGAGAAAAGAAAGTTCTTAAGTTTTTTATCTCAAATGTGGCAGGAACATCATTTTCGCTTTTAATATAAGCTCTCTTAAAAGCTTCAATAGTATTCGATCTTGTGAATAGCTGACCCACATATTCTTGTTCAGGATGATAAAAAATATTTTCTTTTAAGATACTTTTATAAGGTTTAAGACTTAAATATCCGATTTCTCCGGCTCCCCCCATAATACCGCGGACCAGCACTTCATTCTCAATAATACCCGCTCCGATACCGTCCCCGATGTGCACAAGGATCATGTCGTTCTGATGTTCGCCTGCTCCCAGTAAGTATTCTCCCCAGGTTTGAATATTTATATCGTTATCCACGACAACGGGGGCATTAAAATATTCAATAAATTTATCCGCAAAGGTTTGGTCTGCCCAACCCTGAAGCGTTTCAGCGAGAATAAGGTTACCCGTTTTTGAATCCACCATGCCGGGAACTCCGATACCAATGCCGATAAGCTTTTCAATCTCGCGCTTTTGTTCGTGCATCATACGATCCATGGTATCTTTCAGAAGTTCGAAGACCTCATTAAGTTTGGGATTCGCTTCATATTCTATAATGCTTCGGGATATTTCTTTCCCCATTGAATCTGCTAGGGAAATGGATGAATTCGTTCTTTTGATCTGAATACCGAAGACAAATCCGCCAACAGTATCTATGAATAATTTTGTCGGCCTCTTGCCTCCGCGCGATGTGGACTCCCCTTTTCCTTCTTCTTTGATCAATCCCGAATTAATCAAACGGTTAATGATCTCCGAGACGGCCGTCTTGGACATTTTTGCCTCTTTTGCCAATTCTACTCTGGAAATACCATCCTTTTCTTTGATCAAAGCTAAAAGTCGGGTTTCATTGACCTCTTTCAGAAAGCGCCAGTCGCGCTTCGTGTTCTCTGTGAATCTTGATAACATATTATTTTACCACTGTCATTTTTTTAATGTCAACTTGTCTTCCGTTCAGGTTCAATACAAATAAATAAATACCTGAGGAAAGATCTTCTGCGTTTATTTTTAAAGCATACGATCCGTTTGCTTGATAACCCTGATCAAATTCTTTGATCTTTTTACCTTTAAGGTTGTAAATACTGAGTTTTACATTGCTGGCAGCTGTCAGTTGATAGTCGATAGTTGTTGTAGGATTGAATGGATTAGGATAATTTTGATTCAACTGCGATCTTTTCGGAATATTCATCTCATGTTCAATTGATGTGTATACATACTTTTTTCCATGTAATGGATTCCGGGAGCGGATCAGCATCATGGCATCGGTAAATGTGTACCCGCTACCTGTTCCGGGAGTTGATATCTCAAGAATTGTCTTAGAAGTCCCGGCTTCAAAATAAGAAACACTTAATTCTTCCCAACGACCCGCATTACCGGCCGTTTTCTGGTTGATACTGCCCACGACATCCCCTGAATCCGAATGCACCGTAAAAGCGCTTATATCGCTTGCTGATGCCATACTCTTGGGAATGTTTTGAAAAGCATAGACCGTGTACCAGCCGTCTTCGGGAATATCTGCAGAATAACACACGGAAGCGCTACTCCCGGCTTCTGCGATATAGCAATGTGTTCCATTATAATAATCGTACACATTCGTTCCGGTGTAAAGTGACCATGAACCTGTTTTGCTGATTGCAGAACTGTCAATATCAATAATTATCGCATCCGGTCGCCAATTTGAAGATCGATATGGTATTTCAGCTTTATGTTGATATACATTTGCTTTCAAGTATTCCAGATAATTATTTGCGTTGTACATCAATTCCGCATGGTACCAGATCACATTGCCTTTTAAAGCGGCATTTCGTGTTGTTTGGATCTGTGCTGCCATTTCTGATGGTGTAATATAATTGCTATTGGCAACCGTAGAAATCCCGGGATACATCAAAGAATCGCGATCTATTTTCGCCAATTCAGTGTTCATACGCCATGTATAATCTGTATTGGATGTCATATACATCTGCGGTGTGACGATATCAAGATAGCCGTTGTCGATCCACGGAGCATAATCCTGGCAGAATTGTTCGTATCCCCAGGGCAAGGGTGCGTTACTGACAGTGATATCCGGATTCAATATCTTGATACTATCATACATGTCAGCCACAAAATCAGTCAATTTATCGGCTCGCCAGCGCACCCATGTTGCATCGGAAACAGATGTGGGAGGATACGATCCTTTTTCACTTTTATAGAGTTCTTTTGTATAGGTGTCATAACCGCAATCCAGCTGAGGATAACGGATCCTATCAAATTCCACGCCATCAATGTCATAATTTTGCACCACTTCTTGCGTCAATTCGATCAGGAAATTCTGAACCTCAGGAAGAACATGAATGCAAGAAGGTCCCGCCTGTCCATAAGTCGCCACCGAACCGTTCTGTGTTTTAGCCAACCACTCGGGATGCGCCTGATAAATTGGACTTGATGTTGTTATACCGGCATTAAAACCGGCTTCAAACCAGGCATCAACTTCCAAACCGACACGATGAGCTTCCACGATCATCTCAGCCAGGACATCCCTTTCGGGTTCAAGATTCGTTTCAACATTAGGATCCGTATATATACCTGTATGTGCCTCAAAGACTTTTGAACGGAAATATGGATAGCCATAACGCCACACATCCACATAAACGATATTGAAATTAGCATCTGCAAGCGCTTCCATGGTCTCGGCGATGAGCACCCGGGAAGGAACATTTGTTCCTGCCCAGGCAACCCATGCACCACGTAATTCCTTCTCTGCCCTTAGCAGAGAAAAAAGAGACAAACAAGAAAGAAGTATATATAAGATTTTTTTCATTTATTTTAATAGCAACATTTTACGTGTTTGAATATAGTTACCGTTTTGTATCAAACGGTAAAAGTACACTCCGCTTGCCATATTTCCGGCATTCAGATCGATCTCATAAGATCCAATTTCGTGATATGCATTGATTAGAGTACGAACTTTCTTTCCGGTAAGATCATAGACCGCCAATTCAGTCGCACCGGGTGTTGAAAGATGATAGCGAATGGATGTTATCGGATTAAAAGGATTTGGATAATTTGCACTCAATGAACTGCTTGCCGGAATTATATCCCGAATACCAACTCCATTACCCCCATCAACACTTATAACGCGACGAGGCAATTGAGAAGTACCCAAACTATCAACTGCAAAGTAATGCGCAAGTGCTTTAGCATCATTTTGAATGGGGAAACTTGCAAGAATGTCTCCCGATGCTCCATTCTCTACCAGATAGATGGCAAATTTCACTGCCCCCAATCCTTCACCGATACCTGCTGCAGTTTTACCAATGGCAATTTCGGAGATTAAAGAATCATTCCTGTCCCCCACGACTGCCATGGCACCGTAATTAATATCGAAGCCTGTGATCTCAGTTGATGCCCAGGCAGAACCGTTATATTTATAGACATAACCTCCTGTCCATTTTGCTGAAGGGTCTCCATCAAGATTGACCAATGGATAAGTGTCAGAATCAAAACGGATGACCACATCGGCATTAAAAGGCAGATCTGTAATACCACCATCACTTGTCGGAGGTGTGGCTGAGCCGTTTACGCCTTCAGGATCGGTATCAAAAGCTATATAGAGCTGCTGTGACTGAAACGGTGCATACAAACTGTTACCGCTCAATCCGAGATACATCAACTGATCTGACCAATTGGAATAAAGCCTATTTTCCCCATCCTGCTGTAAAAAGTCGTAATTGGTCCATTCGTTATTCTTTCCGTCGATCTGAATTGTAAAGAAACCGTGATCACGAGGCGATGAAACCTGTACCAAAGGATCCATACCGACAGCCATAACGCTGTTGACGCCCATCACGGAATACATGCAATGACGCGTTGTATCATAAGCAAGAACAGCCGAGCCGTTAATATTGTTGTTCAATGAATTGCCTTCATAAGCAAATAATAATGAATCGGAATTGCCGCCTAGATAATCGAAAGTATAAGAATCACCCAAAGCATCCGAAAAGACTGAATATTGAGCTGAACGAATGGCATTTGTATTAAAAGGACTAACGGCCGTGATCGCATGGATATTGCCAACATTCCAATGCGTTACGGTACTGGTACCTGTTGCGATCAGCGTATCGGGAACCGTTGCTACGATATTGCCGTCATCATCGATCAGATGTACTTGCCATGTTGTGGCATCGGTACCGTTGATCCAAATATTGCCATCGGGTGCTACGGGGGAAATACCATGACGGGCAGCACCACCACCGGGAAGAACGATAGTTTTTTCAAGAGAAAGCGTATCTCCATCTACTGTCAATTTAGCTATTTTATCGTTACCCATGCCCGAGACATAAACGCAAACATCATCACCCGAACCAATTGCTGCAAAGCTGTCACCATACCGGGCACCGCTCAAAGCACTACGGAAAACTACTTGTGGAGCCGAACCGGAGTCATTGTATTTGTAAATCTTATATTTATCCGTTGCGATAATAGCTGGAACGGAAAGATTCCCCACATAGATCGCACCGTCATCATCAACAGCGACCATATTCAAAGGATAAATCCCGCCGCTGTATCCACCTTCGGGACGGGCCAATGTATCCAGAGTTGCTCCTGTTTCCGGGTCAAGCACTAAAACACAAGGATTGTCATTTATGCGCGTTGCAACATAAACCTCATCAGCTACGGGACTGTAAGCAATGCTTCTGGTCACGTCATTACCCACATTGATCAGGTCATAGCGACCCCAAATCTTTTCATAAGCCATCAGACTGCTTAAGCACAGAGTGGCGACCATTAAAATAATTATCATTCTTTTCATCTTTTTCTCCTATAAACTTATCTTTTATTTAAAAATATATATTTGTTCTAATTCTTAATGATAGACTGGAAAAACCATTCACAGCTTCTAATTCTACATGCTCTTGCATGGTGGGCCAAAGAGAACCGATTACAAGTCTGTAATTCACTCCTGCATCCAGAGAAAAAGCATCACTCAATATAAATTCTATGCCTAAACCGGCTTTTAATCCCATATTCCATTCATTAAGCATCTTTTCAGGTATCGACGGAATACCAAGTTCTGTATTTGCAGATATAGTTCCCCTTGAACCAACCCAATAATGAGGTCCGGCAGCAATATTCAAATAAGGTTGAAAAATTCCTTCATTAAGCCGGTATTTTCCTTGAGCCAGAAATCCTATATACCATAATGATAGGGGAATTCCTTCTACCGGTACTCCTGTGGATGTTGTAACATAATGCATTCTTGAAAAAGATGAATAGTCTACTATCCCTTCAATGAACCAGGGAGAATCCTGTTGTTGTCCAATGCCTAATTCAACTTGGTATCCGATATTGAACCATTCACGCAATTCACCAACAGCCAAAGATGCATTCCCTTCAACATGCATTCCCCATTGACCGCTATATTGAGCCGATAAAGGCAAAATAGTGATCAGAGCAATAATAAATATGTAGATTATTTTTTTCATGTTTTTCATTAATATTTAAATGTTAAGCCTAGCCAGATCATACTTTTTGATCTGATCGGGAATTGTTCTTTTATTACTCCATCACCAACACTCAAATAGAAAATACCCTGATATGCGCATTCAAGATCGATATCTTTTGCGATGGAATAACGGAGTCCGATACTGGGGGTCAGGTAGAATTTAATTCCTTTCTTATCCGGTGCAAAATGCGTGACCTGTGCAAAATAATCATATGTGATCTTGACCATCGCATTAGTGGAATCCAGTTGATATGTTGCCGGATCAGAATTATGTAAATCCATGAATATTAAATAATTATCAAGATCTTCCTGATCAAGGGTCCCACTCGCTACAGCAATACTGTCCCATTCCCAAGTAAAGACTTTCATCCAGTCTTCAACGACTTTTAATCGTCTGGTGTAAATACTCAACCCACCGCCGATGGAACCGAACATGCTGAGTTTTTCACTAAAGGGAATAGTGTAATCAGCCGATAAGGTCAGTCTGATCTCTTCCATCCATTGCTGAGGTTTGAAAACACCATGATATGATGAATCCGGACGCCAATATTCCAAAACAGTTGAAATGGAATCCACTTCTTCTTGACTTGCGCCGGTCAGGAGCCAATCAATATATCGTTCATCCCAGTATGCCCAATCCCATTCCAAAATAACGGAATCTTCATCAAGTACAGTGTGATCGTAAGCAACATCCAAAGATAGATCGAACTTATCAGTCAATGAGTATGCAAGTTTTCCATCGACTGCCCAACCCATACCCGTTTCAGCTCTATAGGGTATATTCTGTGTTTGTGCACCTAGCTTAACAGACAATTTCACCGGTGAAACGGCAAAAGCCATGCTTGTGGCAAGAATAAAAAAGAAGAAAGATTTTATTGTTCGTTTTACCATTATAATTCCATGCTTAAAGTATATCTCAAGGTATGTTCTAAATATTTATGCTGCATGTATGAGATATCCAGATCAAATTCTTTTGCCTTAAAAACAAAATGCACACCAAGTCCGATAGTTAAATTTTCGTATTCATAACCGAATTTATATCCACCACGCAGAACAATGAGATTCGCGATACGCGATTCTATACCAAAATTGATATGTTCGCTCATATCATTTGGATGAACTGCTTCTATATTAAGGCTTATATAGGTTGGGTCATCCAGAGAACCATAGGGTTCAAATGAGATACCAAGTGTCATTTGCTGCGGCATTTTGAATTTTTCATTCACATATTGCGTTTCAAGTCCAAAATTCTTTAAAAAGGCACCGATGCGTAGGGATGAAAAGTTTGTCTGATAAAAGAAACCCATATCGACCAATACATTTTGTGCGTAATATTCGGCAATATATTCACGGACATATTTAACGTTTGCGCCAAAGGTGAATTTATCGGTCATTTGCCTTGCGTATGATAGTCCCAATGCATAGGCACCTGCATTAAATGTCCCTTCTGATAAGTAGATATTATTTTCATCCCCGGTAAAAGCATTTACTTCATCTTGAGCAAAGAAACGTGTACGCTGCATTTCACCGTAATTGAAAAGATTCATAAAAATACCTACAGAGCCGATAAATGGAATATTGCGCACATAAGAGGCAGAATGATGTTCTGTATCCAGATACCAATCACCAAATGTTGCTGAAAAGGCGTTAGGCGTTTTTACATGTGCGATCAATGCCGGATTAATGAACATACCATCAGCCTGACCATTGGGCATACAGATACCCGTTTCTCCCATCGCGGCATATCGTGCCGAAACGGGTAAATTAAGGAAGCCAAAACCGGTCGTACCGGTCTTTTGAAATTCTTCGGCATAGGAAGTTCCGACAACTGTCAGGGACAGCAGAATGATGAGAATCATTGTTGTGATCTTTCTTTTCATCATCATTTTCCTAATTCACGATCGCGAATTTACCGCGGGTTTCAAGTCCGTCCGGTGTTTCGATATAATAAAAATATAATCCGCTCTTGATATATTGACCGTATTCCGATATTTGGTTCCATGAGGCCGAACCGGATTCACTGTCATTATGTTCAATAATTTTGACCAGATCTCCACGAACGGTGAATATTCTGATCGTGCATGCTTCGGGAAGGTTAACAAACTGGATCTTCTTGCTATCGCCGGCAAATGAAAGTCCTGAGCTTAGATAAAATGGATTGGGCACCACTGCTACTCTTGAGAGTCCATCGGCCGCTGATGCGGGTCTAAGGGTTGTAAAGAAGGGTTGTTTGGAGCGATTGGCATAAAGTGAACTTTCGAGAGAGGGAACCGTGACGCCGGGGTCAACCGACCATGATGCATCGCCTTCATCATAAGATGTTACGGCATAGTAATAGCCGTAGCCCATAGCAACAAAAAAATCATCTAATTCATACTGTTCTTCAAATGAATTCCAAAAGCGAGGATCTTTGACCGGAATATCTGCGATCATTTCCCAAGGACCCATAGGATAAGAACCGCTGCGGTAAACGCGATAACCGGCAAAATCTATCACACCTTCTTGAGGATCCGCAATACTTTCAACCGAATCACTAAAAGCGATTCTATTCCCTACTTTTCCACTTGAATCAATTGCCGTTACGGTGAAATTTGGAGCGACAGGCGGCATGGGAACGGTAAAAGCATGTTTATAATTAAATTCAACACGATCACCAAGATATTGCATTGCAGAATCGGCCAGATATATCACACTGTCTTTTTCTTGCCAAGAAAGTAAACGACTGGTTTTAAAATCGGCACCGCCCACGTATTCCGCGAAGATGATCACCACTGAATCCGCACCGCGACCATATAAGTCATATGGACCAAATGAATAGTTTGCATAAAGGCGGCCATTCCCCATTCTTACATCATTGGTATCAGTAAATGCTTCATTTAAAAGCATGGGATTTGCCATCGCATTATATTTATTTTCAAGTCCGGATACGCCTGCAAAAGGACCCTCGTAGTCTGATGAGGATGGTCCTTGCGCCCACACAAAACCATTGAAACGCGATGATGTGTCATAAGCCGAGAAATCATCAAGTAACTTGATGCCTATCTTAGCCGGAGCCATGTATTCGTAATTATCTTCATACTCGTTCGTGAAGGAGTTAAAGGAGAGATAGGAATAGTATCCGTAACTTTCATCTTCCGCGGTTTCCGCAAGGTCTCCCGCCCAGGCGGTCACGCTTTTTTTATTTTCATTCCATCTTCCGATCGTATTTCTTGCACCGGCGGGATGATTGGGGTTTGTATAATTCCAGGCCCTTGCCGTGGGACTTAAAGCATAAGTAAATAAAAAATATGCACTATCAAGTCCGCTGCGTTCTGTTTTAATGGTTGAGATCACATATTTTGTAATTATATAATCCTGATCCGCTTTAGAACCGCTCCACTGCATGACTTTACGTTTAATATTAAGATTGAATTTTTTATTCTCGGTATTTGCATCTACGAATTGGGGGTCTTTTTCCCATTCGGACAGAATAATATCTTCAGCTTCATAAGGTGAGCTTAGACAGTAATAATTCTCGCCATTTTCCCATTTACGCTGATGTTTTCTGGCAACAAATGGCATTTTGCCCTGTTCCCAAGAGGTATTTCTGTCCCCGTTCAAAGCAAAATCCATCCATCCTTGTACCGTATCCGGATCCTGAGTTCTCATAGCCGTGACATAGAAACCTGCCGATACAATATGAGAATAGGTCCCACCGAAATTCACGCTTAATTTGGAAACGTCATAGCCCGGCCAATCGAGTCCGTATGACATCGTTCGCCAATCTGCCAGTGGCTCACATTCCTGAGTATAATGGAGTGAATGCCACAATCGTCCGCGGTTTAGCTCGATCAAGCGGGTCTCCCCCGCTCCCATCAGTGACAGAGCAGTCAGCAGAATAAAAAGGACTGTCATATGTATCGTTCTGTTCTTCATTAAAAATTAAATCCAATGTTTATGTATATTTCACGTGGAATGTTCTTGTACACCTGATAATAATTATAAAGCCTTACATCTCTGGCGGGATCGGTATCGGGATCTTCGTAAGTTACCGATCGTAATACCCATCTGGACAGTTCACCACTGTACACCGGGGTAAGCTGTTTGTTGTTGAACAGGTTAGAAATACGCAGAGAAGCAACGATACTGACACCATTTGATAATCTAATGTTTTTTTCGACCTGAAGATCGGTATTGGATTCTAATGGATATCGACGGTTGCTTTCAACATTTTGTTCTGCTACATAAGCAGGCTGCCAATAATAAGCCAATCCACTCGACACTCTGTAGATCAAACCGAAGCTCATATTTTCCAAAGGATATATACCGGCGATCTTGGGACCCGAATGAGCGGGAATGGTATAGCTTAAAGATCCATTGAAACGATGTGTGCGATCTTCACCCGAAGTATAATCAGATGCACTGTAAGTATATTTTTGTTCCAGTTCCGGCGACATATCTTCAAGAATGATATAATAACCGTGATAACCCCGTTTTACTTGACTTAAAGTATAGGTCATTCTGTAGCGCCAACGAATTACACGACGATTAGAAAAGGATATCTCCACACCCTGGGAAGAACCATAGGCATTATTGAGATAGGTCGTATAGGTGCCATAATAATCTCCGCTTTTTTTAATGGAACCCGCGGTTGTTTCCATGCTTACGCCAGAGATCTGGTTTTTCAGATCATTGTAATATGTCACAACATCCAGTTGATGAGTATTCCAGAGATTTTGTTGAATACCGATCTCGTAATTGACACTTAATTGTGGTCCAAGATCAGGATTCCCGATCATTCCCCAACCGTGATTGGTCTGATTATCTAAAGCATGAACGACCAAAGGCATAGAAGTAAAATGTCCGTACTGAACGCGAAATACGGTCTTATCTGAGATAGGAAATGAAAGTCCCGCTCTGGGAGATAAGCGAACATAGGTTTTTGAATCATCCCAGGCAGGAATACCGATACCACCCGAAAAACCCTCATTCTCTGCGGGATAAAACACATTAAAAGG
>JAIPIT010000056.1 GCA_021734505.1 Fidelibacterota bacterium
CAATCAATAATAGCGTAAATAACGGTCTTATTTTTCATTCGATAGGTCTTTACGCTTGAAGATCACACAGGAAAGTGGCGGAACACCTATCTGAATGGATTGTTTTCTACCATTCCATTCAATTTTTTCAGTCTTTTGAAGATTGTTTTTGATCACACCGCTACCGTTGAATTCTTTATCATCCGAATTGAATACCTCATCATATTTTCCTGCTTCAGGAACACCAAGACGATAGTCAAAATATGTTTCAGGTGTAAAATTGCACACCACGATAAGATCTTCTTTCAGATCTTTTCCCCGCCGGAAAAAAGATGCAATAGATTGTTCCATATTCCCGCCGTCGATCCATTGAAAACCCGCAGGTTCCTGATCGCGTTCCCAAAGGGCCGGCGCAGCCGTATAAAATTTATTCAAGGCGGTCACGTATTTTGCCGCGGTACGGTGAGGTTCGAATTGTTCCAATTCCCATTCAATTCCGCGTTCTTCATTCCATTCGCCCCAGGGCGCCAGTTCTGAACCCATGAACAGGAGCTTTTTGCCCGGATGACAGAACATGAAGGCAAGTAAAAGCTTATAATTTGCGAATTTTTGCCAATCATCACCCGGCATCTTGTTCAATAAAGATCCTTTACCATGAACAACTTCATCATGAGAAAGTGAAAGGATAAAATTCTCTGAATACTGGTACAACATGGAAAAAGTTAAATCACTGTGATGATATTTTCTGTGAATGGGTTCTTTTTTCATATAACGGAGGAAATCGTTCATCCAGCCCATGTTCCATTTGAAATCAAATCCCAATCCCCCCGTATGTACCGGATGACTTACACCACCCCAGGCGGTGGATTCTTCCGCAATAAGAAGAGCTTTGGGAAAATACTTACCCACGATCGTGGATAGTTTTTTCATAAATTCGATGGCTTCGAGATTTTCATTGCCACCGTATTGGTTGGGAACCCACTCCCCTGCTTTGCGACTGTAATCCAGATAGAGCATTGAGGCTACAGCATCAATGCGCAAACCGTCCACATGAAATTCCTTTATCCAATAAAGTGCATTCGAAACAAGAAAGTTTGCGACTTCGTTACGGCCGTAATTAAAGATCAGGGTCCCCCAGTCGGGATGCTCCCCCTTGCGTGGGTCTACGTGTTCGTAAAGGGCAGTACCGTCGAATTGTGCCAATGAGAACGCATCTTTAGGAAAATGTGCGGGAACCCAGTCAAGCAAAACGCCGATACCGTTCCTGTGACAGTAATCAATGAAATATTTTAGATCGTCCGGTTCGCCAAAGCGAGATGTCGGGGCATAATAACCGGTTACCTGATATCCCCAGGAACCGTCAAAAGGATACTCCATGACCGGCATTAGTTCTAAATGTGTAAATCCGTGTTTTTTTACGTAATCGACCAGAATGGGAGCGATCTCTTTGTAAGTATACCAATCCCAGTCATCCTTGCGTTTCCATGAAGCAAGATGCACCTCGTAAATGCTCATGGGTTTATGCAGACTGTGCTTCGGCAAGTCGGACAAATATTTTTTATCTTTCCATTTATAGCCCGATTGATAAATGCGCGATGCATTTCCGGGACGTAATTCGGCAAAATTCGCATAGGGATCCGCTTTTAGCATCAACTGACCGTCACGGGAATATATCTCGAATTTATATTTCTGTCCCGCTTCCACTCCGGGAATAAATATTTCCCAGATACCCGAAGATCCCAGCATGCGCATCATGTGCTTTCGACCATCCCAAAGATTGAAGTCACCCACGACGGAAACCCGGCGGGCAGCAGGAGCCCAGACGGCAAAGGCTACACCTTTGATCCCATCCATTTCCCAAACATGCGCTCCCAGTTTTTCATAAATAAAATGATGATCGCCTTTTCCAAAAAGGTAGACATCTTCTTCATTGATATGCGGCATAAATTGATAAGGATGAATATAATCGAATTTATTCCCATCGGCATACTCAACATGAACTTCGTATTTTTCAAAAGCTTCTGAAACAAATATGACATTCCAGAACCCATCAAGATCGGCATGGTCAAGCTTGAGCTTTTTCTTACTGTCAAGAAGAGTAATGGATACCGCAATGGCTTCCGGTTGGAAAACACGGACCACTTTTTGAAGATCTTTATCTTCATGCATTCCCAGAACTGAATGCGGGTCATGACAAACTCCATCATAGATCTTTCGCATAATATTTTTAAGACTCATGATCATCCTTTCTCATTTTTGCGCTCATTAGACCGATCATTGTTTTAACATCTGTAATTTCCCCTGCTCTGACCTTTTGGATCGCGTCATCAAGTGACAAGGAAAATGTTTCTGTGAATTCATTATCGTCAGTTTGTTTATATCCTTCGCGAAGGCTAAAAGCCTCATATATATGGATCACCTCATCACTGTAACCGATACAAGGATGAATGCTTGTCAGAAAGCGAAGTTCCGAAGCTTTATAGCCTGTTTCTTCTTCCAACTCCCGTAATCCCGTTTCCTCCGGAGTTTCACCCGGGTCGATCTTGCCAGCCGGTAACTCAATGAAAACCTTTTTTAGCGGATAACGGAACTGATTCAATAAAAGCACATCACCATTATCAAGATATGCTACCAAAGCAACTGCACCCGGATGCTCAATATATTCCCGGACAGTTGATTTACCGTTAGGCAATTTAACCCTGTCTTTGCGGACATGTAATAAGGCGCCGTCAAAGACGGCTTCGCTTGATATCTGTGTTTCTTTTAAGGTGTCCATCTTGCGAATATACATGATATTCCGTTTATGGACAAATGATATTAGAAGAGACAAGAGACAAATTCCATAAGACAAGAGACAAGTTCCAAGAAACAAGAGGCAAATTCCAAGATCCAGGAATCAAGAATCAAAAACCAAAACACATGCGTCATCCTGAACTTGTTTCAGGATCTCTTTGTTATCATGAGATGATGTTATTGTATGGAATATATAGTATGTATTATTTGTTAATTCTTTATTTTCATGCACTTACAAAGTATTTTTCTCCTCCGACATATTTTTCTTTTATTTTTATATTCCCTGTTGTATTATTCGCTCTAAGTTATGGCTTAACAAGAAATTATAAGGAATTTTTATATGATCCAAGTTCGCGAAGAATACTGCCCCCAGAACCACCGTTGTCCGGTTATCAGCCGTTGCCCGATTGGCGCCATCTCTCAAAATGGCTACTCTGCCCCTATCATTGATCAGGAAAAATGTACCGATTGCGGTATTTGTACCAGAAGCTGTGGTGTGTTTAGATCTGCTGAATAGACGAGATAACCTGTATTTAGACAGGATAACAGGATTTACCTGATTTGTTTTTGACAGGATAACGGGATTTACCTGATTTGTTTTTGACGGGATAACGGGATTTACCTGATTTGTTTTAGACAGGATAACGGGATTAACCGGATAATTTAAAGAAATATCTTCTCTAAATATATTTTAATAATTGCAAGACCAATAAGGTGTTGCGATTAGGTCTGTGTTTTGATAGTTTTCACCAACAAATAATAGGACCGAAAAACATGCCTTCTACAAAAACTAAAAGATCATTCTACCACTCCTCCCCCTTCCCATCTTCCCACCTCACCGTAGCAGCTCAGCGACCATCCGGCAGTCCACTTCGTGGCGCCAGCCGGAAGGTCTACGCTATCGCGCTCACTCTCCTTCTTATCTTCTTACCCTCTCACCTTCTTGCCCTTGACTCCTTGTCTTACAAGATCGGTCAAATGGTGATGGTGGGTTTTTATCCGGGTTCGGAAGTTGAGGATACCTTGTATTATGATATTGAGCACCGGAATCTCGGCGGTGTGATCCTCATGGGCTATAATCTGGACAGCCCAACTCAAATAAGCAATCTTACTCAATCTTTACAGGCTTCAGCAACGACACCCTTATTCATCGCAACGGATCAGGAAGGTGGAGTCGTCGCCCGGCTTGATGAAAGGAACGGCTATGCCGTTACTTCCAGAGCCCTTAGTCTAGGTGAAATTAATAGTGAAGATACAACTCGTGCCCAAGCGGCTTTAATGGCCCAGTGGTTATCATCTGCAGGGATCAATACCAATCTTGCCCCTGTCGCTGACGTAAATGTAAATCCGACCTCACCGGCCATCGGCTATTACGGCCGGAGCTTTTCCGCCGATCCCTATATCGTTACCAATCATGTAAATTGGTATTACTCGGAATTTCAAAAAAAGAATATTGTTTCCGCTCTGAAACACTTTCCGGGTCACGGCTCGGCAGTGGGTGATTCACATGACGGATTCACTGATATTACAAATACCTGGTCGGAATCCGAATTGATCCCCTATACCGGGATGATCGATCTGGGATATAATGACATGGTCATGACGGCGCATCTTTACAATGCTCATTTGGATTCCATTTATCCCGCTACCTTATCTCATGCCACACTGACCGGCATCTTGCGTGACAGTCTGGGATTTCAGGGTGTCATCATCAGTGATGCCATGAATATGGGAGCGATCAGCAATAATTACGGTTTTATTGAATCTGTCACTCAAGCCATTAATGCCGGTGTTGATATCTTGCTTTATATCAGCGATGAAAAATATGGTAAATCTCTTGTAAATCAGATCATCAATGTCGTTACGACGGCAGTTGATTCGGGGCAGATCACTGAAGCCCGTATCGATGAATCCTATGACCGCATTATGGCTTTAAAGGCGGCGACACACACCGCTATTGCACCCTCCAAGCCGATCATTGCGGATACATTTAAATTACATGCCTATCCCAATCCATTCAATCCTTCAACAAAGATATCTTTTCACCTAGACAAAGATATGTACGGGACGACAACGTTAAGCATTTATTCCATCACCGGACAACTTGTCCAGCGTAACTTTGTGACCCTGAACGGTGCCGGAGATTATGACGTTCTTTGGGATGCGACGTCCATAAATGGAAAAGCCGTGCCCTCGGGAACCTATATCTATGTGCTTGAGGTCGATGGCAGGATGATTAGCGGGAAAATGACCTTGTTGAAGTAAACAAATATCAACAATACTAACATTTATTTTTCATTTAGAGATCTCCGATAAATCCCTATATTTGGGTATTAAAACAATTAAGGGGATATAAGATGGATATGATCTGGCTAAAACTCATTTCGATATTAATTATATTTATCGTTGGCTTGATCGGCGGCATACTGCCACTCAATAAAAGCCTTTCCGAAAAAGGCAAACAACGATTAACTCTGGGAAACGCATTCGCCGGCGGTATTTTTTTAGGTGCCGGACTCATTCATATGCTTCCGGATGCTATGGATAATTTTAAAACCATTGCCGGTAAAATTGACTTTCCCTTCCCGGCGCTTATTGCCGGAATTGGATTCCTTTTGATCCTGGTCATTGAAAAAGCCAGTGCCGGCAAACTTGACCAATCTAAAGCAAGCGGTCCAAAAGTTGTTTTCCCTGTCATTCTTTACCTTGTTCTTTCTATCCATTCCATTATCGCAGGAACTTCCCTTGGATTGGAAGGGGCGATCTTATCAGCCACTGCAATCTTTATTGCTATTATCGCGCATAAAGGTGCCGCTTCATTTGCTTTGGGAGTCAATTTGAAAATTAACGGTTTCGAGAGAAGAAGACACATGATAACCATTGCATTTTTTGTCATTATGACGCCCCTCGGCGTCGTTCTTGGAACCATTTTTTCACATCTCCTTGCAGATAAAACCAGTATCCTGTTCGAAATGATCTTTGATAGTCTGGCAGCGGGAACCTTTCTTTATATTGCGATCGTTGAGATCATGGGAGAAGTTTTTGAACAACGCAACCAAACCTGGGCAAAGCTTACCTTGGTTGGGATCGGATTTGCTCTGATGGGCGTTATTGCGATATGGACTTAGAAGAAATTATGAATTATGAATTATAAATTATGAGTATCCCAATTTGCGCTCTTAGAATAAATAATGGGGTTCTATTTTTGTATTACTATTTCACGGATTACCGACTCCTGCCCCCTGCCTGCCCACCGAAGTCTTGACGAAGGTGGGACCCCCAATCACCAAATACTCTTTGTCATTTATCTTCATTTTTCTTAACGTTACGGGTAAAACAAATAACCATTAAGGGAAAAAATGAAAAAGTTGTTTTTAGGTTTTATCGCAATTCTATTTATTATGAGTCTATTCGGTTGTCAGCAATCCACCCTACTCACCACACCCGATGTAGATGGAGAGAAACTGGTTCGTGCTTTATGGGAAGACTTCAATAAAGATGACAAAGCAACTTTTGAGAAATGGCTCTCTCCGGGATTCCAATCCGTGCATGAAGACAAAGCCAGGAATATGGACGGCGAGATCAATCTCCTCATGGCCCTGCATCTTGGAGCCTATACACTTGACAATTTTATTTCCACACAAGATGGGAATGTTCTGATCGTTACCTATACCGTCGCCGTACACGAGACCATTGACGGAGAAGTATTACCCGGTGCGCCGGCTGAACGTCTTACCGTTTTCATGCATGATGACAAGAACTGGAAATGGATCGCGCATGCAAATCTGAATCCGATGGAAAAATAAACTTATTTTTTACTATAAATCTTATAACAAGGGAGTGTATCAAATGAAACGTTTCATAACGATCGCATTGGTTCTTTTACTTGTTCTTTTATCCGGATGTTGCTTAGTGGACAAAAAGCAATATAAGGCGGACATGGATCTTCTGATCAAAAGCGAGGTTGAAACAGCTGTCAGTCTTCTTGAAGCAGTTTATAATGAACATCTTCAAAGTAATAGCAATCTTGAAGATGCGAAAACACTTGCTGCAAATCTTCTGCGAGATCTCCGTTATGGAGATGATGGATATTTTTGGGCTGATACAAAAGAAGGCGTAAACGTCGTCCTTTACGGCCGTAAAGATGTCGAAGGCCGGAATCGCCTTGAAGATAAAGACCCCAATGGCGTTTACTATGTGAAGGGATTCATCAAAATAGCTCAAGCCGGAGGCGGGTACTTTGACTATTCATTCGTTAAACTGGGCGAAACCGAACCCCAGGCAAAACGGTCTTACGTAAAACTCTTTGAACCTTTTGGCTGGGTTGTGGGCTCGGGATATTATAAGTAGTCAGAAGCCGGAATAGGAAATAAGATATCTTTTTATTAGATAAATATCAGGGTTCTATATCAAAAGCTGAGACTATTTAAGTTCTTCAATAGTCTAACTATCATCATCCGGTAAAGTAAATCCGGAGATCCAAAATAACATAGTCTTAAAAAACAAAACCGCCAACGGCGGTTTTGCAATATGAAATATTAAGTTTTTCTGTAAATCAATAAATAAACGGAATGATCCGGTGCTTGACCTTTTTCATGTAATCTTCCCAAAGCGGACCATATTTTTCATGACATATCTTATCATCGGCATGTTGGCGCGGAAAAAGAAGCGCAACGTAATACAGAGGATATAACCAGACCCAAAGAACATCCGGATGACCGGCTGCCAGTGCAATGCCCACTCCCATGAGAACTTCTCCCAAATAATTAATATGTCGACTTAAGCCCCACCACCCATTGACCAGAATGGTCTTTTCGCCATCGGTCATCGTTCCGTGAGTGAGCCAGAGATAGGTTTTCTCCGGCTGGGTTTTAAAAGTATATTTTTGCATATTTGCGCCACGAGCCAGCATCCAGCCACTCAGGAAAACCAGTCCGAAGATCACATATAGCCATGTCGATAATCCGGGATTCGGCAGATCCACCGTTGCCCATAATGCGATTGCATAGAAATAGGGATAAAAGGTCAGACAACCGAAACCCAGTTTCAGTCCGACCCGCTCCGCAATAAAATCATAGGTGTATAAATGGACCCGCTCAAAGGTCAGATAATCCCAGATAAAATAGGTCAATAAACCGGCACAAAGAATAACGCCCGGATTCAAAACATCTGCCGACATATAATGATGTGCCGTAAATCCCAGCACATTCAATTGCAGCATGACAGCTCCGATAAGATATAACCACATCTTTGCATCGACACGACCGTTCAATGATTGCGGGTTTTTGAGTCTGCCCAAAAACATATCGGCTATCCATGATTTCCCGGTGGACGGATGCGGCAAGACCCTGATAAAGGAATACAAGAAACCCAATACGCCTGCGCCCGCCAGACTATACCATCTGACGGTATACAACCAGTCGTAGGGAACCCATCCCCGATAACCCAAGATGAACCATATAATGATACTCACGATCAGGACCAAGAATCCATTTAATCGATAATTCAAGACTTTACCGGTTTTTTCATCTTTGACATATCCCTTTATCCACTTACCGGGAAGCACAAGATGCAAGAGGGTAATTACGGTATAGATGATCCAGGGTGTAAAAAATCCAAGTATTTTTGTCATCATGATAAGCTCTCTGTGTTTTGTTTCATAATAGAAATAGCCCATTTGCGCGGGATCAATCGTCCCATAAAAAATCGAGCCAGTTTATTGGTAAAGCCGGGAATGATCGTTGGCTTTTTCCCTAATGCTTTCAATGTCTTTTCGGCGACTTGATCCGGAGTTAGTGTTCCGGGTGCTTTTTTCGCGTTTTGCGCCTGCTGATATCCCGGCGTGACGATCGCTCCGGCAATGGAAGCTATCACATCCACACCATGTTCCTTCAGCTCGCTCCAGAGCCCTTCGGCAAGAATGGCATTGAATGCCTTCGATGCGGCATAGGTCACGAGCTTGGGACTCCCCTGAGACCCGGCCAGCGAGGACATCAGCACAATGCCGCCCCGTTTGTTCTCGATCATTTTTTTCGATACGAATTTGGCAAGCAGTAAGGGCGCCTTGATATTTACATCTACAACTTTTGCCAGATCATCCGATGGAATGGTGTCGAAATCACCAATGGGTGCATAGGCGGCGTTATAGATCAGAAGTCCGATCGGCAGATCGATCTGAGAAAGGACCTCTATTACGTGAGCAATATCGCTCAGGTCCAGCGCAAGGCACTTAATGGCTATTGAATACTCGTTGATGAGTTTTTTTGATAATTCGTCCAGTTTCTCCTGTCGACGCGCGATTAGGATCAGATCGAGTCCGCGCTTAGCCAATGCCTCGGCATATGCAGCTCCCAATCCTTCCGATGCACCCGCGACAAGTGCCCAGGGTCCGTATTTGGATTTGAAATTATAAATTTTAAAGTCCTTATCCCAAGAGATCATTAATAAATGGTGAGAAAAAATAATAAAATATCGCGATAATACAAACTCTTATTGTGCGATCAAGTATCTAAGGAAGGGGTTTAGGAGTTTAGGAGTTTAGGAGTTTAGGGGTTTTGGAATTGCTCTCCGAAACTTCTACTTGAAGTGTAGGAGGGGCTTAAGGATTAGGATAAATTGCTCATCGACCATCCGGAAGGTCTTCGCTCTTCCTCTAGTCACCAGTTACTAGTCACTCTTGTCCTCCGAAGCTTTAGCGAAGGAGGAAGTCACTATTTAAGAAGTACCATCTTCCTGCTCTCAACAAATCCTCCTGCCACCATGCGATAGATATACACACCACTGGGTGCTGAATTGCCGGTTTGGTCGGTACTGTTCCAGGTAATTTTGTAGGTGCCGGTAGCTTGGTTCTGATAGGACCATTGCTTTATTAAGCGACCGGCAATATCGTAGATGATCATTTGAACATCGGCTTGTTCGGGTAATTCGTAACTCAGGGTTGTGGTTGGGTTGAAGGGGTTGGGGTAGTTCTGGCTCAATATAATATCAGATTCATCAATTGCAGTAAAATAGGTTGTATCGGGATGCTCCCATGCCAAGAAGGGATAACCATCATTGATAACACCGTTATTATCAATATCCCAGATATCGTCTGTTCCGTTTTCGGTTTCTATGACAAAATCCCAGCCGGCATTAAGATATGTTAATTCATCCTTTAACTGTTCGGACGTTCTAAAAGAAGATATTTCTGTATATCTACCCTCTAATATCGGCTCCATACAAAAACTATTTCCTGGTATTCCATGAAATTCCAAAGTTGAATAGACTTCCGTTTTTCCCACATGCAAACTATAACAAGTATCAATTGTAACATTATCATTTCGTCTTTGAGATATTGCTCTTGATGCAATGCTAAGAACTTCCTTAATACTATAACAGTTTTTTATTATAGAATTCTCTGAAAATCCTGCTATACCACCAGCATAACCTTTGAAAGGTTGATCTAACCAGTCCGCATACAATCCCACTGCGGTCACCTCTACATCTGTATAGCACTCATTTATTTCCGAATCTATTAAATAGCCTACTAATCCACCTACATTATGATTTCCCCTAATTTGACCTGTGCTAAAACAACGATAAATAGACGATGAATCACATAATCCTGCAAGAGGTCCAATGTTTTCCGCCCTTCTAATTAATATTTTTGTATTCAACAAACCTATTCTAAATAGTTTTGCTTTTCTTATATATCCAAATAGTCCCTGATACAAAGAATAATCTTCAGCTGAATACATTGATAATGAGTCAATTATATAATATTGTCCATCATATGATCCTGAAAATGGTTTTTCAGAAGTTCCAATAGGCTCCCAACTTAAAATCGATGCATTAATATCAGCTATTTGAACATAATGCTTATCCCAATTACTTGAATCCGCAGATATCCAGTATAGGTTACCTAATGAAGCAATTTGATAAGGATTGGATTCGGTGCCATCTCCGGCAGAAGGCGCGATAGCGGTCTGTGCATTAACCGCAATTATTGGGATTAATAATAAAAGTATTATTTTTTTCATTTCAACAGCACCATCTTTCTTGAAATATGCTTTTCACCATATTCAAGTCGGTAAATATAAATGCCTGAA
Source organism: Fidelibacterota bacterium (assembly GCA_021734505.1). Classification (GTDB taxonomy): domain Bacteria; phylum Fidelibacterota; class Fidelibacteria; order Fidelibacterales; family Fidelibacteraceae; genus M50B103. The sequence goes on from JAIPIT010000056.1 coordinate 10,860, forward strand.
CTGTAATTGCCGGCATTCCAGTTAATGCTGTATGCACCAGCTTGATGATATCCATCAGCAAGGGTTTCCACAAGTTGGCCAGTTATACTATAAACGTCCAGTTTTGCATAAGAATCTTCCCTAATTTCATAGCTGATCGTTGTACTTGGGTTGAAGGGGTTGGGGTAGTTTTGCTTTAATATATTACTTTCGGGAATTAATGGGGTTATTTGACCAATTATCTCTTCGTTCCATAATAAATATGGATAACCATTATTATTTGTATCATTTATTGTCCATGTTTCATCAAAATCCCAACCATTAGATATGAAAGTTGTATCAGTTTTCATTTCATGGGTGGTCACACCAATACCTCCATCAGATATACTTAGCCCTGACGAATCTATGTCCCAAAAACAATTCATAATTTCAATAGACCATGGGGAAAATTGATAACCGATTAATCCACCGTTACCATTGCTTACATCTCCGGCATTATATGAATTTCTTATTTCAACATGTGTCTGAATGTAACCAATTAGTCCTCCTGTAGCTGTACTACCACTTACTTTCCCGACATTGTAACAATCACTTATAATTGCATTATAAGCATGTCCAGCAACTCCCCCTATTCTTGTTGTACCACTAATATTACCACTAATCTCACCTTCATTATAGCACTTATCAATTAATAAACGGGGATTTATCTCATCCATCGCACTTAAACAACTTCCACTTATACCCCCAGCCATCCAGGATCCATAAATTTTCCCTTTATTAACGCATTGACTTATCTTTGAACTGTTACCTCCGGCTATACCTCCTGATACTGAGGCATTTACAGTTCCCCTAAAAACACAGTTTTTTACCAATGAGTTAAAAGAAAGAAGTCCGATTATTCCGCCAACCGGATGATCCCCTGTTACATTAGCCATGCTCGTACAACTGTCAATTATACCTGAGCCAATACCAATTAATCCCCCGACATTTGCTCCACCATAATAAGAATTCTGCTCATAGACAGCCTGAATTATGCCATCTGTATGGCAATTTGTTATATATGAGTCATAGGCAGAACCGGCAATCCCCCCGATGCAATCTTGACCCATGATAATTAGATCGGTTAAAAACAAATTTAATATATTTGCACCATACAAAGAACCAAATAACCCAATTTCACTTTTATCCGGACGATTAATATATAAGTTGCTTATACCATATCCCTGTGCATTGTAAGATCCTGAAAAATACTCACCAGGTTCATATGCTATGGGTAACCACCCTTTCCCATTGAACCAATCAATAACATTAGAAGCGTTTATGTTTGTTGTTTGAATATAATACTTATCCCAATTCGATGTATCAGCGGCGATCCAATATAGATTTTCCAATATGGCGATTTGATAGGGATTTGATTCCGACCCGTCACCGACAGAAGGCGGTGTTGCAGTTTGAGCATAAACCGCAATTATTGAGATCAATAATAAAAAGATTATTTTTTTCATTTTAGAAGCACCATTTTTCTAGATTCAACAAACTCCCCTGCCACCATGCGGTAGATATACACACCACTGGGAA
>JAIPIT010000057.1 GCA_021734505.1 Fidelibacterota bacterium
TTACTGGAACTTTTAACCTAAAAGTGTTACCTATGTATTGACATTAAAGTGTTACCCATGTTCTGACTTTACCAAATGACAATTAAACTCTTATACCCCTAAACCCCTAAACCTCTAAACTCTAAACTCTAAACTCTAAACCTCTTATTTAAGCCCTTATTTCTATTTGAAAAAGATGCTTTTTACCTTAAATTACATCGTTAAAATTACAAACTGAATATGTATATATCTAAACTGGAAATTGTGGGGTTTAAATCCTTTGCGACGAAGACTGTTTTGCAGTTCGGGCAAGGGGTTACGGCGGTCATCGGACCCAATGGTTGCGGCAAGTCTAATGTTGTCGATGCCATTCGCTGGGTGATGGGCGAACAGAAAACTCATCTTCTACGTTCCGAATCAATGGTGGATATTATTTTCTCGGGTTCCAAGAACCGGAAACCACAGAATTACGCAGAAGTTTCGCTGACAATTCACAACCGGACCGGTAAACTTGGTGTAGCATACACAGATGTACAGGTCGGTCGCCGCCTCTATCGTGACGGCAGTAGTGAATACCTGCTTAATGAAGTTCCGGTCCGTCTCAAAGATATCCAAAATCTCTTTGTTGATACCGGAATGAGCAATAATGCTTATTCGGTGATCGAACTGAAGATGGTTGAAGAGATCCTTAATGAAGATAAAGTCCAGCGAAAACTTCTTTTTGAAGAAGCCGCCGGTATCAACAAATATAAATCCCAACGTCGTTCTGCAAAACGCAAACTGGATGCCACTCAGGAAGATCTTGCTCGCCTGGAAGATATTGTTTATGAAGTTGAAAGCAATGTCCGAAGTCTGAAACGTCAATTGGGTCGTTACGAACGCTATGAAGAATATGCCGAAGAACTAAAAAAACTCGAGATCACGCTGGCGCAGACAAATTGGTACGATTTCGAAGATAAGATCATACCACTGGAAAAACAGCTTTCGAATAACCAAGTGCAAAATGAAGAAACAGGCAAGCAATTGGGCATTGAAGAAGCTATGTTGGGCAGTTATAAAAATGAACTGACCGATATTGAAAAAGAAATGCAATCTATCAATGATATTTTGCAGGAAATGAATGAAAAGATCAATGCCGAATCATCCAAACGTTTGGTATGGCAGGAAAAGATCGCTAATGCTCAGCGAAACAAAGAACGCTTGCAGACTGAAAAAGAGAACGCTAAAACTCGCTTGCAGACAAATATTGAATTGCAGCAAACATTGTCTTCACAACTTGGAGAAGATGACCCCGAGTTAATAAAAATGCGTGAGGAATTAGATGCGGCGCGCACAAGTTTTGAAGAAGTCCAAATAATATTCCAGAATGCAAATAATAAACTCGATGACATGCGCCAGGATGTTCGAGAACAACAAAATCGATTAGCCGATATTCAACAACAAATACTTCGTTTGCGTGATCAACGCAAACAATATTCCCGTCTTCAGGATGAAGAGATCCAACGTCGCGAACAGCTGATCCTGCGGTCAGGTACTCAGGAAGAACAAGTTGTTTCCCTAAAAAAAGAGCTGCTAAAAAAAGAAAAAGAACTTGAAAAGATCAATATTCTGGTTGAAGGTTCTGAACAGGAGCGTCGTGAACTTGAAAATAATATTCAGGAATTGAATAGAGAGATCGTTCACCGGCAGACAGCTTATGAGCGGAATCGAAGTGATGCAGCATTTTATGAAGATCTTGTAGAATCACTTGAAGGCTATAATCCCGGTGTTAAATATGTTATGAAAACCATCAAACACCCCGGGATCAGAGGTGTTGTTGCCGAATTGATCTCGGTGGATGAAGACTATACCACCGCGATCGAGATCGCTCTGGGGAATGTTGCCAAATATCTGGTTGCAGAGAAAAAATCCGATGCAATGGATGTGATAGAAGAGCTCAAACGAACACAACGCGGCCGGGTCAGCATTGCACCTCTGGATATCATGAAGAAACGTGTTAAGCCGGCGATCAAAAATCCTTTTAAAGATAGTAATGTTATTGCCCATGCCGCTGATATTGTTCATGCAGATAAAGAAAATCAATTATTAATTGATTATTTTCTTGGGAATGTTCTGATCGTAAGATCTTTGCGTGATCTTTCTAAGGATGCCATTGAAGACAGCAGATTCCGTTATGTAACTCCGGATGGAGATTACATGGATCAGCGAGCTATGTTGCGGGGCGGAAAAGGCAGTAGCAGAAGTCAGCAGATCATTGGTCGTCAGGAAAAACTTGACGAATTGAATAAAACGGCAGAACAATTGAAGAACGACCTCGAAGCAGGCAAGCATGAACGGGAAGAGTTAGAGAAAAAACGGCAATCATTGATCAAAGAAATAGGTGAACGTTCACGCAATTCCAAGACCCTCATGCATGAACGCATGGAGCTTGAAAAGAAAATGTCTGCCTTATCTTATGCGGTTGAACATCAGCACGACAGCATGGAAGAAATTGATAAAAAGACCGAGGACTATGCAAGGCGCATTCTTGAGATAGATCGCCAAATCACTTCATCAGAGGATTCTTTACAAGCCATTAAATCAGATGAAAACAAAGCTCAAGCCGATCTTGAACGCTTCCGTGCGGAATATGCAGGTATTTTAAATAAGCGCGATACCTTAAATACGGAACTTCAGGATATGCGTGTGGCCTTGATCGCTCGTGAAAAAGAAAAAGACAATATCCGTTTCCAATATAAAAACGCTACAGCAACTATTGAGGAAATGACTAAACGGCTTGAAGAAATAGAAGAACAGCATCTTGATCTTAATACCCTGATCAGCGATGGTGAAAAGACCATGCTGTCCCTGAAAGATATACTTGAAGAACTTAAAATTGAGCGGGAAAAAGACCGGGAAAAACGCGATACGGTTTATAAACAACTCAGCGCAAAGCGTGATCAGATACAGAATGTGGAACAGGCCATCATGGAACGTCACCGCCGTCGTGAAGATACTTTTGAAACCTTACGTGATCTTGAGGTAAAGGTCAACGATTTCCACTTGCGACAAAATCAGCTTAAAGAGCGTATGTTTGATCGCTATCATATAGATATTTTAAAACGCCCTTATGAACCGATGGACATGGATCTGCCGGAAATCGAAGACAAGATCCAAAAGCTGTCTCACCATATCGAACTTATAGGTCCGATCAATATGGCGGTTCGTGAGGAATATAATGAACAATCTACTCGTATGAATTTTCTCAAAGAGCAACGGGCAGATCTTCTTGGCGCTGAAAGCAGCATTACGGAAACTCTTGATAAACTTGACACGGAAGCCCGCAAGCAATTCACCGAGATATTTACTCAGATCCGCGAAAATTATAAAAAAACATATAAACTCTTTTTTGAACAAGGTGAGTGTGATATTCGCCTTGAAGGATCAAACGATCCTCTTGAGGCAGATGTTGAGATCTTCTCCCGTCCCAAGGGACGTCAGATGAAATCTTTGCGTGCCTTGTCCGGAGGAGAGAAAGCCCTCACAGCGATTGCATTGCTTTTTGCCATCTATTTGGTAAAACCATCACCTTATTGTATCCTTGATGAGATTGATGCCCCTCTTGATGATACGAACGTTAAACGATTTACTCACGCACTTGAACATTTCACAGAAAGAACCCAGTTCATTATTGTTACACACAATAAATTGACCATGCACGCCTGCGATTATCTTTATGGAATTACCATGCAGGAAGAAGGGGTTTCAAGTGTTGTCTCTGTGAAATTCAAAGACAACGAACTCGAAAAATTAAAATAAGAAGTTTTGCCATGAAAAAATACACACTGATTTTATTAGCGGTGTTATTCAGTGTTTTATCTGCGAACGATTTTCGCTTTTATGCTGATTATGCAACGTTTTACGACAATGAAAAATCATTTGTCGAGTTATACTATATGCTGCCGCGTTTTGCCATGGAGCGTCAGGAAGCGGTTAATGGTGATTTACACGGTAAATTTTTACTGGCTGTGAATATTTTGCAGAATGAAGAAAAAGTGTATTCTAAAACACTTATAGTTGATGATGTTCTTGCAGCCGGAGATACCCTGATGTCCAACGATTTTATTCCTGAGATACTGTCTCTTCATTTGCTTCCGGGCACATATCATATAAATTCAATGGTAAAAGATATGTTTTCAGGAAAACTGTCTCAGCGTGAAAGTTTTCTTGAGGTAAAAGCATATGATTTGTCTGTCTTAAATATCAGTGATATCGAAATCGCTTCATATGTGGGACTTTCCGGGAAAAAGAATAAATTTACTAAACTGAACACTTATGATGTGGTCCCGCAGGCCAATCCTGAATTTGATGTATATATGGGAGCTTTCTACACTTATTTTGAAGTTTATAAATTGACGTCCGGCGGGAAATATACATTCCAAAGTTCTTTATATGACCTAAACGGAGAGATCGTATACGAAAATAATATTGTTGAAAGCATAGCCCCCGGAATGTACGATGTGATCATTGATTATATGGATATTCGGGAAATGCCTTCAGGGATCTATGATTATCATGTCATTATAAAAGATGAAACAACCGGGGAAATGGCGGAAGCAAATAAGCATATTTATATGATCAGAGAAAATGAAATGGATCTTATGGTATATGATGAATATGCTTTATTCAGTGAAGAAGGATTGGACTCGATTTTTCTCATTTTAAAGCCATTAATGACTCAGCCTGAAATAAATAATTTCCGAAGTGGAAATATTGATGGGAAAAGGCATCTTTTTGTAGAGTTTTGGAAAAAACGTGATCCCGACATGAGTACAGTTGTTAACGAATACTATGCCGAAATTATGGGACGTATTAAATATGCAAATGAGAATTATACTTATATGAAAAAAGGAGCAAAAAGTGATCGTGGCAGGGTTCTGTTAAAATACGGTTTCCCTAGCGAGATACAACGCTCTGATATGGGAGGATATACAAAAGATCATGAGATCTGGTTATATGAAGGCTTGCGTGGTGATATTAAATTTGTATTTTGTGATACCAAGGGACGAGGTTACTACGAATTGATCCACAGTAATATGGAGGGGGAAATTTACAATGCCAAATGGAAGGATATTCTCACGGCCGGCGCGAAAAGTTACTAATTTCTTAAATTCATTAATAGATTGGATATATCCGTCACAATGTACTTGTTGCGGAAAAGAGCCCGATTTGTGTCCTTTTTTATGCAATGAATGCTATCATAAGCTATTAATATTCGACGATACGCCTGATTCAATTGTTTATCATAAAGATCAACCGGCTGATCGAGTGAAGGCCTTGTTCTATTTCGATGATATTTTACAAAAACTCATACATGATATTAAATATCGTGATGCTTCTTATGTTGCAACGTTCCTTGGACGAAAGTTAGGCGAACACCTTCAGTTATCCGAATTTTCAAAATGCGATGCATTATTGCCCGTACCATTGTATTCAGTGCGCAAGCGGGAGCGTACTTATAATCAATCTGCATGCATTGCAAAAGGTATATCAAAAGAGTGGGGCATACCGGTAAACGAACGATTGGTCAAGCGTTGCAGAAATACGAACACTCAAACTAAATTAAATAAAGAAGAGCGCCGCAAGAATATCCAGGATGCATTCCGGATCAGCAAGAAAGCAATATTACCGAAGAGTGTTTGTATTATCGATGATGTCTTTACTACCGGAGCAACAACCATGGAAATGGCGCGCACGCTCAAAAAAGCCGGTGTAAAAGAAATTTCAATTCTGTGTTTGGCAACACCCCTGAGAGAAAGCAAAAAGAAGGAGTAAGGAGTAAGGAGAAAAAGAATTTAGATTAACCTGTCATCTCAAACAGGCTACGCCCGTCAGATCATGTTGATAAGCTTCGTTTAAAGGCAAAAGAAAAGACTAAAGATCAAAGTAAAAAGATAAAAGTATACCAAGTGGATACTCACCACTTTTCACAGTGCCCCGTTTCCAGCCCTTATATCTCTAAACCTCTAAACCCTAAACCTCATACAATACACGATAGAAACATTATGAATTAATGTTCATCAATAAATATTTGAAACGGATTAAAGCTTAATTAAAGATCTTCTTACTTGGAATGATCGCCCAGCAGATCAAATAGACAAGTATGGCCGGGAAAATAGCTGAAAAGATCGTAATAAAAACATAGAGGGCTCTAACAAGCGTTACATCAATATTGAAGTAATCTGCAATTCCTGCCATTACGCCCCCGATCATGGAGTTGTCAATTGAACGATAAAGTTTTTTATTGGTCATTTTGTCCTCATGAATAATAAAAAAGATACGATAAATCGTAGTTGATGTCAAGATGTGAAAAATATTTGATTCAAGATATTTTAAACGTATAATTAATTGATGAATAAGTAAGAAAAATAATGAGTTGTCAACTAACTCCTAAGGAGGAATATAATGCAAAAATCAACTGTTATTTTGATGATGTTGATCGTGATGTTTATGGGCGTATCGTGTACAAATACCCATATCACAAATTTGGAAGGAACATGGTCGGCGGATCAAGAACTCATCGCAGAGAAACACGGTTGGGTTGAGAAGAGTATTCCTGATTTTCTTACGATTACGGAACAAAAAGGACATGTGTTTAAGGGCTTTAAGACATATACCCATGAATTAGATAAAAAAGTTTACAAAGAAATGCTAACAGGTAGCATTTCCGAGAGTGGTCATATTGTTATTGTTGAACACGAAGAAGGCCTTATAATTGGACAGCTTGAAAACAAGAATACAATAACATTTCAATACGTGGAAAACATTAATAATGGTGAAAATCCCATGGCTATCTACATTACTCTAAAAAGAAATGAATAAATTATAGGTAATCACCGAATATCTGAACAAGATATCTCGTAAAATATTGGATAAACAAAAAACCCCGAATTCCTTCGGGGTTTTCTTTTTGCTCCGGAGATAGGATTCGAACCTACAACCTAGTGGTTAACAGCCACCCGCTCTACCGTTGAGCCACTCCGGAAAATCCAAAGGAATCTCTTTGGACAAAAAGCCAGCTAATTTAGTTAGAAAACACTCATCAGGCAATAAAAAAATGAAAAGGATATTCCTAATCTTTAAATCAATAATGTGATGCAGGTCACAACTGGAAAAATAAGCTTGAAAGTGGATTTTTCTTATTTTACTTTTGGACAGCAAATCACCTGAAAAAGGGAGAAATCATGGAATCTAACCGACCCCATAATGGGCTAAGGAAAACATCCGGAGATATTTCTCACTTATATGTTTTGCAACCCCCATAACAATGTTCACTATCACAAAACATTAAACATTAAACATTAAACTTTAAACTTTCAAAGAGGGGTTGACAAATGAAAAAGGTAACATTTATTATAATTATTGTATTGTTGTTCGCATTACTCACGTCATGTGGCGAAAATATTACTCCGCAAACAACACGTCTGGATGAATTAAAACAGCAGTATGATGCAATTGGAGTTAGACATAACGAGGCCTTAGAAGAGATACATCAAAGCTATGTGGCGCAGAGAGCTGTGAATAATGAATCATTAAATTATTCAACATGTATCGCGATCGCTGAGGAGCATTTTGATTTTGTGAATGTTCAAAATAAATATATTGCCAGAGAAATAACATCACTTATAAGTAATGATCGCCTGTTTGGCAAATCAAGCATAAATGCCGAGATCGTTGATGTATTGGCCGACAGCCTTGAGATCATGGCGAAATATCCTCAAATATTTGATTCTGTTTCGGTGATATTGGATGCTCCGATCACAATAGAAGAAAAAATACAAAAATTGGAAAACATCTATCTGCTCGCAGATGAACAAATTGATAATGAAGACGACAAAGAATCCATCATGAATGGTATTTCCACTACAATACACTCCATGACGTATTGGAATGATAATATGGATGATTGGCAACAGACTTTGACGGGCAGCATGTCTAAGCCAACGATCGGTCTTCTTGGTGCGCTTGGTATTGTTGATGGTGTTGGTGCCGTCATCGGGACGCTAGAGGGCATACGGGACACTTACAAAGGACAGGATGGCCGGGGAACTATCATACTTGGTCGTGCAATAGGCGAGGCTGCTAAAACTTCGACTTATGCCGTCTTGGCAATCATAATGCTATAAGGGAAAACCATGAAAAAAATACTATCAATTATTATTCTTATTGCTATGATCTTCATGCTGGAATTTAATCTATTTAAAAACATGTTGCCCGAAGCCTATGTTTGGTTTGAATCCATACTGGCATTTGGGCTTCTATTTGGACTTCTGGCCTGGAATGATTTTCTAAAAAAAACGAAATAAAAGCAAAAGTGCCGCTGAAAATCAGCGGCACAATATTTTATTGCATTGTGATTCTACCCAAACACGGCATGACAAACGACCACAGATGCGATTATGCCTGCCAAATCGGCTAAGAGCGCTGCCGGTAAAGCATGGCGTGTTTGCTTTACATTAATGGAACCGAAATAAACGGCAATAATGTAAAATGTGGTTTCGGTTGATCCCATCATCGTAGAAGCCAGACGACCAATAAATGAATCTGCTCCATTTGTTTTGATCAATTCTGACATAATACCAAGAGCTCCGCTACCTGAAAGTGGTCGCATGAGGGCCATAGGAACGACCTCACCGGGCATACCGATCTTACTGGTGATAGGTGATATGATCCAGGTAAGAATATCCATAGCGCCGGAGGCGCGGAATACCGAGATCGCTAAAAATATAGCCACGAGAAAAGGTATGATCCGAAGGGCAACTTGAAAACCTTCTTTAGCACCTTCGGTGAACTCTTCATAAACCTTTACTCCTTTTGCATATCCGTAAAGGGGTATAAACACGATGATCAGAGGAATAGCCAGGACAGAGATGACTTGCATTACATCTGCAAAAGAGAAAAGCACAAAAGATGCAACCAGAAGTGCAAGAATGATAAAAAGAACGATCTTATTTTTAAGATTCTTCATTGTTCACCTCTTCATCTTTCTCTATGTAATTCTCAACTTGATATCTGGGTAGTCTTTGAAGTATTTTAGCCATGACAATTGCCACAGTTGTGGAAACTGCAGTAGCAATAATGACCGGAGCAATGATCTCTGAAGGATTTGATGAACCCGCTGCTGCACGAATACCAATAATAGTTGCAGGGATAATAGTAACACTTGAAGTGCTCATTGCCATATATGTGACTTGAGCATTTGTAGCGATATTTTTATGCTTATTTAATTTTTGCATATCACCAAAAGCTTTTAATCCCAAAGGAGTTGAAGCATTTCCAAGTCCAAGCATTGTAGCCGACAGGGCCATAATAATAGAACCCATTGCCGGATCTTCGGGAGGAATTTCAGGAAAGAGCTTTACCATCATGGGTTTTAATCCGCGGGCGATCACTTTGATCAGTCCTGATTTTTCCGCGATCTTCATAATGCCAAGCCAAAGAGCCATTAATCCCACAAGTCCCAATGCAAGTTCAACGGCAAACTTTGAGTATTCGAAAAGTGAATGTGTCAATTGGCTCAAAGGCTCAAATGTAGGCGCAAAATATATGCCGAGTGGAGAAATGCTAATCCCCAAACAACTAATTCCGGCAACACCAACACCGATAACGATCATGGCCAGCCAAATAATATTTATCATATTAAGCTCTCCTCTAATACTGTTTATTACGATAAAATGATACTATATGCCAAGGCAAAATGTAATATAAAATGTGCATTTGCCCAAACGATTATTTGACTAATAAAATGTTAAAACACACAATTGGAGAAAAATAATAAAGGAAAGAGTCGTTGAGATATTGATTATCAATTAACCCTCTTTTTCAGGCACAGATGGTTTTTTTCTAAAGACAGCTGTAAAAAATCGTTCACGGAAAATATTAAAGACGACCAAGACTACAAACACCATCAATCTTGCCCACCACGGGATAGGCAATATGGCAGAAACAAAAATAATAGCTAAACCCAGTAGCGTATGTCCTAAAAGATTTTTCCAGTCTTTTAAGTATTTCCAGATATTTAAAAAGAATTTTTTCATATGCATTATCTCTGTATTCCGAATTTTTTAACCCATCCTTCTTTAAGCCTTACTTCGTGATTGCGTTTTGTTAATTCCAGTTCTTCATAGGCCGCCGAATGCAGTAATTGCCGCCACTCAAAATAATTTGGATATTTATATGAACGATCAGGATGTACTGCATTGGTCAGAAGAATAACATATACATTATTCTCGGTATCTATCCATAGTGATGTTCCCGTGTAACCGGTATGGCCAAAACTATGAGGTGAAATATAGATGCCGCCTGAGCATTCTCCTTCCGGACTGTCCCATCCAAGACATCGGGAGTTGTTTGGATCAATACGTGTTGTGAATAATTTGATCGTTTCCGGATTGAATATTCGTACGCCATCCAATTCACCATCATGCAGCATCATGCGACAAAAACGAGAAAGATCCAGTATGGTTGAAAAAAGTCCGGCGTGTCCGGCAACACCTCCTAGACTATGAGTGTTCTCGTCGTGGACATAGCCATGAATAAGTCCTTCTTCTTTGATCTCAGTTGGAATGATACGATCCAATAATGCTGGATCCGGTAAATAGCCGGTATCGATCATTTTTAGTGGCGCGAAGATTGTTTTTTCAAGGTATTCATTCTGAGGCATACCTGTTATACTTTCCACGATCTTTCCCATGATCATTAAACCGATATCGGAATAAACCGTTTGTGCTCCGGGTTTGGTTTTTAATTCTGATTGAAATACGCTATCCCAACGAGCTTCAACGGTGCAGTCCATTTTATAAAATAATCTGAAAGGTTCAAAACCGGCCGTATGAGTAAGAAGATGTCGAACAGTTATTGATCTTTTAAGTGCAGTTTGAATGTCATCCGGACCTTGAAGCTCAGGAACATATTTTACAGCCGGATCATCGAGTGAAAGTTGTCCGTTCTCAACGAGTTTCATAACCGCTGACGTGGTCCCTACAACCTTTGAAATTGAAGCCAGATCAAAGATATCATTGATCTCCGTGGTTTTTTCTTGTGAATAAGTATGATAACCTATTGCTTGCTGATAGATGATCTCATCACCTTGGCCGATCATCAATACTCCCCCCGGCCAAGCGGAATCAGCAACGGCGTCTTCCAATATTTTGGTTAATGAATCATATTTTAACATATGTCTGGCACATCCGGTTAAAAAGAGAGATGCCATAATGAGAGAAAGGGTCATGATATAAAATCTCCGCATACTTGCTCCAGTTTATTCAAGGTACTTGATAATGCAAAAAATATGTGTAAATTTCAATGTAAAATTAATATGAATAAGGAGGAAAAATGATAATGAATAAAAGAATTATTTTGCTTTTCCTATTGATCGTTCTTGCATTTAGCTCTTGCAGTCGGGAACCCTTACTAAGCTTACAGGGAAGAACCATGGGAACATGGTACACGATTAAAATATCCAATGTTGATTCTGAACATGACCAGGAACGAATTGAAATGGCCGTAAATACAGCATTGACAAAAGTTAATCATAGTTTAAATACCTATGATCCTAAAAGTGAAATATCAAAATTTAATGCTTATAATGAATCCGGCGCTTTTCCGGTATCCGAAGAGTTTATGGTCGTAAGTCAGACAGCAGAACGTATTTATATGGAATCAGATGGTGCCTTTGATCCAACGGTGAAGGAGCTGGTTCAATTGTGGGGATTTGGCGATAGTGGTCTTGCAAAGAGACCGGATCCACAAGCGGTTGAAATGGCCATGGAACATGTAGGTATGCAAAAGCTTCGGCTTCTCGAAAACGGAATATTGAAAAAAGATCCTGCAACACAGCTGGATTATTCGGCAATTGCAAAAGGTTATGGAGTAGATATAGTATTGGAAGAACTCACCTTACTTGGATATGAAGATATTCTTATCGAGATAGGAGGTGAAGTACGAGCGAAAGGGAGCAGACATGGAAAACCATGGCGTATTGGCATCGCTGTTCCGAAAGAGAACAATGTTGGAAATCAACAATCGAATGAAACTATTATCTTAAATAACAAGGCTTGTGCCACTTCGGGGGATTATCAGCAATTCTACGAAGAAGAGGGTGAACGATATTCCCATTTGATCGATCCGAAAACGGGATATCCCATTAAGCACGATGTTACATCTGTCACGGTCGTAGCAGAAAGTTGTATGTTGGCTGATGCAGCCGCAACAGCAGCTATTGTTCTGGGAAAAACAAAAGGATTGGAATTTATTGAATC